>JBLLJR010000004.1:0-164906 GCA_047692235.1 Enterobacterales bacterium | reverse complement strand
AAGCAAGTAGCTTAACCTTAATTGGAGGGCGCTTACCACTTTGTGATTCATGACTGGGGTGAAGTCGTAACAAGGTAACTGTAGGGGAACCTGTGGTTGGATCACCTCCTTTTAATAAAGATAATTAGATTGTAGTGTTTATATATAATATATATCTTATAGAGTCCCCTTCGTCTAATGGTTAGGACATCGCTCTTTCACGGCGGTAACAGGGGTTCAAATCCCCTAGGGGACAAGATATATAAAAAAATTTATTTTATAAAAACTTAATAAATAAATTCATTTATGTTGTATTTATTAAACATAAATATATTTACAGATAACTTAATGTTGTAAGGTTAAGTGAATAAGTGTGTATGGTGGATGCCTTGGCAATCAGAGGCGAAGAAGGACGTGTAAATCTGCGAAAAGCATCGGTAAGTTGATTTAAAGCGTTATACCCGGTGATGTCCGAATGGGGAAACCCGATGGTTTTTTAAACATCATCATTAAGTGAATATATAGCTTAATGAAGCAAACCAGGAGAATTGAAACATCTAAGTATCCTGAGGAAAAGAAATCAATTGAGATTCCCATAGTAGTGGCGAGCGAAATGGGATCAGCCCTGAATTTATTTTATATTAAATATATTAGAAAAATGATCTGGAAATATCAACAATATAGGGTGATAGTCCCGTATTCGAAAATATATTTTATTAAAAATTCTAAAAGTAAAACGAGACACGTAATATCTTGTTTGAAGATAGGGGGACCATCCTCTAAGGCTAAATACTCCTGATTGACCGATAGTGAACTAGTACCGTGAGGGAAAGGTGAAAAGAACCCCGGATAGGGGAGTGAAATAGATTCTGAAACCGTACACATACAAGCAGTGGGAGCATATATTATTATATATGTGACTGCGTACCTTTTGTATAATGGGTCAGCGACTTATATTTTGTAGCAAGGTTAACCTTTAATAGGGGAGCCGTAGGGAAACCGAGTCTTAAATGGGCGTTTTAGTTGCAAGGTATAGACCCGAAACCCGGTGATCTAGCCATGAGCAGGTTGAAGGTTGGGTAACACTAACTGGAGGACCGAACCGACTAATGTTGAAAAATTAGCGGATGACTTGTGGTTAGGGGTGAAAGGCCAATCAAACCGGGAGATAGCTGGTTCTCCCCGAAAGCTATTTAGGTAGCGCCTCGTAAATTCATCTATGGGGGTAGAGCACTGTTTTGGTTAGGGGTCCATCCCGGGCTACCAATCCAATGCAAACTCCGAATACCATAGAATGTTATTACGGGAGACACACGGCGGGTGCTAACGTCCGTCGTGAAAAGGGAAACAACCCAGATCGCCAGCTAAGGTCCCAAAGTCATAATTAAGTGGGGAACGATGTGGAAAGGCATAAACAGCCAGGATGTTGGCTTAGAAGCAGCAATCATTTAAAGAAAGCGTAATAGCTCACTGGTCTAGTCGGTCTGCGCGGAAGATGTAACGGGGCTAAATTATGCACCGAAGCTGCGACAATAATTATATAAAATTTATATTTTATTATTTTATTGGGTAGGGGAGCGTTCTGTAAGCTAACGAAGGTATTTTGTGAGAAATACTGGAGGTATCAGAAGTGCGAATGCTGACATAAGTAACGATAAAGCAGGTGAAAAACCTGCTCGCCGAAAGACTAAGGTTTCCTGTTCAACGTTAATCGGAGCAGGGTAAGTCGACACCTAAGGTGAGGCCAAAAGGCGTAATCGATGGATAACAGGTTAATATTCCTGTACTGTTTATAATTGTGAAAGGGGGGACGGAGGCAGCTAGATTCTCCGGGTGTTGGTTGTCCCGGTTTAAGCGTGTAGGTGTAAATAATAGGTAAATCCGTTATTTTTTAACACTGAGGCGTGATGACTAGTGACTTAGGTCACAAAGGAATTAATGCTATACTTACAAGAAAATCCTCTAAACTTAGATTATATACAATCGTACTATAAACCGACACAGGTGGTTAGGTAGAGAATACTAAGGCGCTTGAGAGAACTCGGGTGAAGGAACTAGGCAAAATGATGCCGTAACTTCGGGAGAAGGCATACTGATTGTAAGTAAATAAGACTCATTATTTATGTGCTCTTATTAGCTGAAGTCAGTCTCAGATATCAGCTGGCTGCAACTGTTTAATAAAAACATAGCACTGTGCAAACATGAAAATGGAAGTATACGGTGTGACGCCTGCCCGGTGCCGGAAGGTTAATTGATGGGGTTATTCATGAAAATGAAGAAGCTCTTGATCGAAGCCCCGGTAAACGGCGGCCGTAACTATAACGGTCCTAAGGTAGCGAAATTCCTTGTCGGGTAAGTTCCGACCCGCACGAATGGCGTAATGATGGCCAGACTGTCTCCACCCGAGACTCAGTGAAATTGAATTCGCCGTGAAGATGCGGTGTACCCGCGGCAAGACGGAAAGACCCCGTGAACCTTTACTATAGCTTGACATTGAATTTTAAATTTTGATGTGTAGGATAGGTGGGAGGCGATGATATATAGACGCCAGTTTATATTGAGCTGTCCTTGAAATACCACCCTTTAATGTTTAATTTTCTAATTCTAACCCGTCTATCCGGGTTGAAGACAATGTCTGGTGGGTAGTTTGACTGGGGCGGTCTCCTCCTAAAATGTAACGGAGGAGCACAAAGGTTAGCTAATCACGGTTGGATATCGTGAGTTTAGTGCAAAGGCATAAGCTAGCTTAACTGCGAGAGTGACAGCTCGAGCAGATGCGAAAGCAGGTCTTAGTGATCCGGTGGTTTCTGTATGGAAAGGCCATCGCTCAACGGATAAAAGGTACTCCGGGGATAACAGGCTAATACCGCCCAAGAGTTCATATCGACGGCGGTGTTTGGCACCTCGATGTCGGCTCATCACATCCTGGGGTTGTAGCAGATCCCAAGGGTATGGCTGTTCGCCATTTAAAGTGGTACGCGAGCTGGGTTTAGAACGTCGTGAGACAGTTCGGTCCCTATCTGCCGTGGGCGTTGGAAGATTGAGAGGATCTGCTCCTAGTACGAGAGGACCGGAGTGGACGCACCACTGGTGTTCGGATTGTCATGCCAATGGCATTGTCCGGTAGCTAAGTGCGGAAAAGATAACTGCTGAAAGCATATAAGCAGGAAACTTACCTCAAGATTAATCTTCCCTGAGATTTAAAATCTCCTAAAGGGACGTTATAGACTATGACGTTGATAGGTTGAATGTGTAAGCATTGTGAAATGTTAAGCTAATCAATACTAATGACCCGTGAGACTTAACCTTGCAACAATTAAGTTATTTGAATATTTTTTATAAAAAATAAATTTTTCTTGGCGGTAATAGCGCGATGGACCCACCTGAATCCATTCCGAACTCAGAAGTGAAATATCGTTGCGCCGATGGTAGTGTGATATTTCATGCGAGAGTAGGTAACCGCCAGGATTAATTATAAAGTTAATATAGGGGTGTAGTTCAATTGGTAGAGCCCCGGTCTCCAAAACCGAAAGTTGAGAGTTCGAATCTCTCCACCCCTGTTTAAAATATAAAATAGTAATTATTTATACAAAAAATTATATTTATTTTGTGTAATTAAAGATAATCTAATTTTTTTAATTGCGTTTTTTTCTAATTGACGTATACGTTCTGCTGAAACAGAATAGTAATTTGCTAATTTTTGTAAAGTAATTTTTTCTTTATTTTTATTTTTTAACCAACGTAATTTTATTATTTTTTTACTTCTATCATCTAAACATTCTAAAGCTAAATATAATTTATTTGTTTGATTATGATTTATTAATTTAATTTTATTTTTACTAAATATATTAGATATTTTTTCTTTATTTAATAAAATTTTTTTGTTTATTTGTATATTATTAAAATTTTTGTTTATAAAAGTATGGTCTAATGTTTTATCTGTCGTACACATTCTTAATTCCATTTCTTTAATATCTTCACTAGTAACTCCTAGTTTTTTAGCAACTAATGTCATTTCATGTTTATTAAACCATCCTAATTTTTGTTTTACCTTTCTAAGGTTAAAAAATAATTTTCTTTGAGTTTTTGTTGTTGCTATTTTAACAATACGCCAATTTT
Organism: Enterobacterales bacterium; assembly: GCA_047692235.1. GTDB lineage: Bacteria > Pseudomonadota > Gammaproteobacteria > Enterobacterales > Enterobacteriaceae > JBLLJR01. The sequence goes on along the minus strand of JBLLJR010000004.1, from coordinate 160,808 downwards.
TAAGTACAAACTCATGAATTTCTGATTTAATCCAGTATACAGCAAAAGATATTAATCTGACACCAATTGTAGGATTAAATCTACGAACTGCTTTCATTAAACCTATATTACCTTCTTGAATTAAATCAGCTTCTAATAATCCATATCCAGAATAACTTTTTGATATATATATTACAAATCTTAAATGAGATAAAATAAGTTTTTTTGCAGATTTTAAATCATTTTCGTAAAAAAACTTATTAGCTAGATATTTCTCTTCTTTAGCATTTAGTATTTTATTAGAATTAGCTAATTTTATATATGATTCTAATCCACCTATAGAAAAGTATGATATAACTTGTATATCTTTAATCATTAATAAAAACCTCTTTAAGATTTAAAAATTAAATTTATAAAAAAAGTTTATTAATTTTATTTATTTTTTAAATATTAAAATATTATAATTTGTGGTATTAAGAATAAAATATTGACGATATAAATTCAGTTTTTTTAAACACACATAAATCATTAATTGATTTTCCAATGCCAATAAAACGAATCGGAATATTAAATTGATCAGCTAAAGAAAAAATTATTCCACCTTTAGAAGTTCCATCTAATTTAGTTATTGTTAATCCCGTTAAATTAATAGAATTATGAAAAATTTTTGTTTGTATTATAGAATTTTGTCCATTACATGCATCAATAATTAACATTATTTCATGAGGAGCATGAATATCTATTTTTTTAATTGTTTTTATAATTTTTTTCAATTCTAACATTAAATTAGATTTAACATGCATTCTTCCTGCTGTATCTATAATTAAAACATCTATATTTTTAGATTTTGCTGATTTTAAAGCATCAAATACTACAGCAGATGCATCTGATCCCATATGTTGTGATATTACTGGTATATTACTATATTGTCCCCATTGTTTAAGTTGTTCGATAGCTGATGCTCTAAATGTATCTCCAGCTACTAACATAACATTATTCCCAGACATTTTTAATTTATTGGCTAATTTACCAGATGTTGTAGTTTTTCCAACACCATTTACTCCCACTACTAATATTATAAAAGGACAATATTTTTTATTTATTATTAATTTATTATCAATATTATTTAATATAATATTGAGTTCTTCTTTTAACTGAATTTTTAATAAATTAAAATCTTGTGTATAATTATTATTAGTTTTTCTAATTAATGTATTAATAATTTTTTTAGTTGTATTTATTCCAACATCAGATATAATTAATTGTTGTTCTATAGAATCAAATATACTTATATCATTTTTTTTACTATTAAATAATAAATTTAATTTATCTCCTAAATGTTGTTTAGTTTTAAGTAATTTTTTTTTTAATTGAAATAAAAAACTTTGATTTTGTTTCATAAATAATTTTACCTTTAAAAGTATTAGTGATTAAATTTATAAAATGTAAATTTAATATAAAAATATATATCTAATTTTAAATAAAAAATGTATATAAAAAATTTAACATATTATAAATAATATATATACTTTATAAAATATTTTATGTTAAAAAATATTTTATTTTTAATCTTAAAAATAAAATATTTAGGAAAATTAATAAATATATGTTAAAACAACGTATTTATATTATAGGTGGAAAATGGCGTAGAAAAAAAATTGATTTAATTTGTAATAAAAAATTAAGACCAACTAAAAATTATATTAGAGAAAAATTATTTAATTGGTTATTTCCATTTATTGACAATTCTTTATGTTTAGATTGTTTTGCAGGAAGTGGTTCTTTAGGTTTGGAAGCATTATCTAGAAATGCATCAAATGTTATTTTTTTAGAAAAAAATATAGAAATAAGCAAAAAATTACGAAAAAATTTAAAAAATTTTAATACTATTGATTATAGTTTAATAAATACTAATGCTATATATTGGTTAATTAAATCAAAAAAAGTATTTAATATCGTGTTTATTGATCCACCATTTAATTCTGATCTTATAATGAAAGTTATAATTTTATTAGAAAAATATAATCATTTATATGATAAATCAATGATTTATATAGAAACAAAATTTAATAAAAAAATAAAATATATTCCTAGTAACTGGGAATTATATAGAAAAGGAATATCTGGTAAAGTTGCTTTTTATCTTTACAAAAGAAACACAATTATATATTGAATCAATAAACAACTAAATAAATAAATAATATATTTAAAGAAAAAATTTAAGGTCTTTTAGATAAAAAAGGGAAAATAGTTACATTATTTTTTAAATCAGTAATTTTAGAAGAATTTATTTTTTCAGTGACCTCATCAATTCTAATTACTGATTGTATAGGAATATAACTACGACTTACACCTTGAAATTCTGTTTTTAATTTTTCTTCAGACGGATCTATAACTAAGTCACTTTTACTACTAAATATAAAATCACTTATTTCAACAAATCCAAACACATTACTTTGATTTAATTTTCTTGCAAATAATTGATAATTTTTACCATTATTTATGAATTGAATACAATAAATATTAGGTTTATTATTCATATAATTAATATCTCCAAAATTATATACACAAATATAATAATTTATAAAAATAACTAATATTTTAATACAAAATAAAATATTAATCTATATTTTTTATAAAATACTTAATTATTTATAATATATATTATATTCAAAAAAATATAAAGTTATTAATTTTATAGTATTATTTTAACATAAAAAATTTATATTTTATTTTTATTAATATAGATTGACTTATGATCAATAAAATTGACTTTTTAATGTTATTAAATATATAATTAATAATATTTCTTATTCTAATATTAATTATTAATAGTAATAAAGTATTGATTTGATGAAATAAATATATTTAATTTAAATATAAAATTTATTTATTAAATAATTATTTTTTAAATAAAATTAAATTAAGGTGTTAATTATGAAACAGATTCCGATGACTTTAAGCGGGACTGAAAAATTAAAAAAAGAATTAGAATATCTTAAAAATATTCGTAGACCAGAAATTATTAAATCTATAAAAATTGCTCGTGAACATGGTGATCTTAAGGAAAATGCAGAATATCATGCTGCTAAAGAACAACAAAGTTTTTGTGAAGGTAAAATACAAGATATTATATTTAAATTATCAAATTCTCAAATAATTGATATTACTAAAATTGCTCCAAGTAATAAAGTTATTTTTGGATCAACAGTTAAAATTGAGAATTTAAAAACAAAAAATAAATATACATATCGTATTGTTGGAAATGATGAATCAAATTATAAAGAAAATTTAATTTCTATAAATTCACCAATATCTAGAGGTTTAATAGGAAATAAAGCTGGAGATGTAATAACTATTTGTGCACCTAAAGGAAATATAAAATATAAGATACTTAAAGTTGAATATTTATAAAAAATAAAATAAATTTACTTTATATAAAATTAAATTATTAAATTTTTTATAAATATTATGAATATAAAACATTATTATAAATATATAAATAAAAATTCAAATAGTAAATTAAGGGATCCATATTTTTATGCAGCTAAAAGAAATAAATTACGTTCTCGAGCATGGTTTAAACTTAATGAAATACAAAATAAATATAATATAATAAAACCAAATATGACTGTAGTAGATCTTGGTTCTTATCCTGGTAGTTGGTCTCAATATGTATCACAGATAATATCCAAAAATAATGGGAAAATAATTTCTTGTGATAAGTTTTTAATGAAACCAATAAAAAATGTCGATTTTTTCCAAGGTGATTTAAATAATAAAATATTTGTTAAAAAATTATATAAAAAAGTAGGAAAATATAAATCTAATTTAGTTTTATCAGATATGTCACCAAATATTAGTGGTATTTCTAGTATTGATATCCCTAAATCTATTAATTTAGCAAAATTAGCATTAAATATATGTAAATATATTTTAGATACTAATGGTAATTTTTTAGTAAAAGTTTTTTATGGAAAGCATATTGATGAATATTTAAAAAAAATTAGTTTAATTTTTAAAAAAATATATATTAAAAAACCAGAAGCTTCTAAAAAAAAATCGCGTGAAGTATATATTTTAGCAATAAATAAAATAATATCTAAATTATTTTAGAACTTGCGTATATTAAGGGTTATTAATTACATGGCTAAAAATTTTATAATCTGGTTAATTATTATTGTAATTTTTATATTTATATTTCAAAATTTTACAAATTTTAGTAAAAATGATCCAGAAATAGATTATTCAACATTTATTAATTTAGTAAATCAAAATCAAATTAAAAAAGTATCTATATATAAAAATACTGCTAATATTACATATCAAAATGATAATATATGTCATACATATATTCCAATGTTTGATTCAAAATTACTTGATTTACTTTTAGTAAAAAATATTAAGATAACAGGAGTACAAATAGAATCACACAGTTTAATAATGTCAATATTTATATCATGTTTGCCTACAATAATACTATTCATAATATGGATACTTTTTTTAAGACAATTAAGTTTGAATGGTAAAGGTGCTTTATCATTTGGTAAAAGTAAAGCAAAAATGTTAAAATCAGATCAAATTAATATATCATTTAATGATGTAGCCGGATGTGATGAAGCTAAAGTAGAATTAATGGAATTAGTTGATTATTTAAAAGAACCAATGCGTTTTAAAAAATTAGGTGGCAAAATCCCTAAAGGGATACTTATGATAGGACCTCCTGGAACAGGTAAAACATTATTAGCTAAAGCTGTAGCTGGAGAGTCGAAAGTTCCATTTTTTACAATATCTGGCTCAGATTTTGTAGAAATGTTTGTTGGCATTGGGGCATCAAGAGTAAGAGATATGTTTAATCAAGCAAAAAATGAATCTCCTTGTATAATATTTATTGATGAAATTGATGCTGTAGGAAGGAAAAGAGGCTCAGGATTAGGTGGAGGAAATGATGAACGTGAACAAACATTAAATCAAATGTTAGTTGAAATGGATGGTTTTGATGAAAGCAATTACGGTATAATAATAATTGCAGCAACTAATAGACCTGATGTTTTAGATCCAGCTTTGTTAAGACCTGGTAGATTCGATAAACAAGTTATGATTGATTTACCTGATATTCGTGGAAGAGAACAAATTTTAAAAATACATATGCGTCAATTACCATTATCTAATGATGTAAATATTTCGATTATTGCTAGAGGAACACCTGGATTTTCAGGTGCTGATTTATCTAATTTAGTAAATGAGTCTGCATTACGTGCGGCTAGATTAAATAAAAATATCATAGAAATGATAGAATTTGAAAAATCTAGAGATAAAATAATTATGGGATTAGAACGTAAATCTATAGTTTTAACGGAGAAACAAAAAGAATACACAGCATATCATGAGGCTGGACATGTAATTGTTAGTTTTTTAGTACCAGAACATGATCCTGTGCATAAAGTTACTATTATCCCAAGAGGAAAAGCATTAGGTGTAACGTTTTTCTTACCGGAAAATGATAACATGAATGTAAGTAGACAAAAATTAGAAAGTCAAATTTCAACTTTATATGGTGGTAGATTAGCTGAAAAAATTATTTATGGTAATAAACATATATCTACTGGCGCATCAAATGATATAAAAATAGCTACTAAGATTGCTCGAAATATGGTTACACAATGGGGATTTTCTGAAAAATTAGGTCCATTATTATATCATCAAGATTATGAAGACATATTACTAGGAAAATCAATTAATCAATCTAAATATATATCAGATATAACTTTTCGTATTATTGATAAAGAAATTAAATCTATTATTGAAAGAAATTATAATAGAGCTTATAGAATATTAAAAAATAATATAGATATTCTTCATAAAATGAAAGATCTGTTAATTGAGTATGAAACTATAGATAAATTACAAATTAATAATTTAATGAACAGAAAATAAATTAAAATATTGTTATTAAAGTAAAAAAAGGAAATTAACTTTTTTAAAAAATGAAAATCATTGCTAATAATCGAATTATTAATTTTGATAAACCATTGATTATGGGTATTTTAAATGTAACACCAGATTCATTTTCAGATGGAGGTAAATATAATACAATAACATCTGCTATTACACATAGTTATAATATGATAAAAAATGGAGCGTCTATTATTGATATAGGTGGAGAATCAACTAAACCGAATTCAAAAAAAATTAGTTATGAGGAGGAAGCTGATAGAGTTATTCCAATATTGATTGCTTTGTCTAAAAGATTTGATGTGATTTTATCTGTAGATACATCTAAAAAATTAATAATGCGAGAAAGTATACGTAATGGAGTGCATTTAATAAATGATGTTACTACTTTTAAAAAAAATAATACATTAAGTATTATTTCGCATAGTAAAGTAGCAATTTGTTTAATGCATTCTAAAATAAATAAATTTAAAAAAAATAACGAGAATAACAATATAAATATATTACAAGAAATTAAATATTTTTTTATTAATCAAATAAAAAGGTGTAAAAAATTTGGTATAAAAAAAAATAGATTAATATTAGATCCTGGATTTGGATTTGGAAAAAATTTATATGAAAATTATAAAATTTTATCAAATTTAAAATATTTTAGTAATTTAAAATTGCCATTATTAGTTGGTATGTCTAGAAAATCTATGATAGGTAAAATAATGAGAAAATATGTTATACCTTCTAAAAGAATAGCTGGTAGTGTAGCTTGTGCTGTATTAGCTGCTTTACAAGGAGCATGTATTATTAGAGCACATGATGTTAAACAAACCTCGGAAGCGTTACTTATAGTAAATGCTATTACATCAAAAGGTAATATATTTAATGAATAAAAATAAATATTTTGGAACAGACGGTATTAGAGGAAAAGTTGGGAAAACACTTATAAATCCTAATTTTGTTTTAAAACTTGGTTGGGCTATAGGTAAAATACTTCCATATAATAGCTCTAGACAAGTTTTTATTGGCAAAGATACTAGATCTTCTGGAGATATGATAGAATCTGCACTAGTATCGGGTTTATCAGCTGCTGGATTTTCTTCAATGTTAGTTGGTTATATTCCTACTCCAGGTATTGCATATTTAACAAAAAAATTTAAAGGAGAAGCAGGTATAGTTATTTCTGCGTCACATAATCCATTCTATGATAATGGAATTAAAATTTTTTCTAAATATGGTACTAAATTTTCAAAAGAAGTAGAGGCATGTATAGAATCAAAAATTTCAAGTGATTTGGTATGTGTAGATTCCAAAGAATTAGGAAAAACATTAATTGTTAATAAATATATTAACGAGTATGTAGAATTTTGTAAATCAACATTTCCTAAAAATATAACATTAAATAATTTAAAAATTATAGTAGACTGTGCAAATGGTTCTACTTATAATATTGCTGGAAATATATTAACTGATTTAGGAGCAAATGTAAGTACCATATCATGTAATCCAAATGGTATAAATATTAATCAAAAATGTGGAGCAACTAATACATATTTATTAAGAAAAAAAGTTTTACAAGAAAAAGCTGATCTTGGTATTGCATATGATGGAGATGGTGATAGAGTAATCATGATTGATCATCTAGGTAATAAAATAGATGGAGATCATATTATATATATAATAGTTAAAGATCAATTAAATAAAGGAAAATTATTTGGAGGAGTAGTTGGTACTGTTATGAGTAATATGGGTTTAGAATTATCATTAAAAAAATTAAATATACCTTTTATTAGAAGTGAAGTTGGAAATTACTTTATATTAAAAGCTATGAAAGAAAATAATTGGAAATTTGGTTCTGAAAATTCTGGACATATAATCTTATTAGATAAAACAACTACTGATGATGCAATTATTGTTGGATTACAAATTTTATCTATTTTAGTACAAAGAAATGTTAGTTTATACGATTTATGTGAAGATATTAAATTATTACCACAAAAAATAGTTAATGTTTATTATCCTATTTTAAATGATCTTTTTCAATTACCAAATGTTAAAAAAGTTGTATATGAAGCAAAAAAACAATTGAATGGAAATGGTAGAATATTATTAAGAAAATCTGGTACAGAACCGTTAATTCGTATTATGGTTGAAGGAGAAGATAAGGAAAAAATAAGTTTTTTAGCTGAAAAAATTGCAAATGTTATAAAAAATTGTAAATAGTATATAACTACATTTTTAAATTAATAAAAAATTTACATATGCGATGTCAAAATCTATCATATGTAAATTTTTTATTAATTTAAAAATGTAGTTATATACTATTTATTTATATTTATATAAATTTATTTAAAATAGAGTTTTATATAATATGTATAAATTTTTACTAGCTTTATATTTATGTATATCTATTTCATTAATTATTTTAATAGTAACTAAACCACGAAATTCATCTAATCTTAATTATTCTATTTCAGATAATATATATAATTATATGATAATTAATCGAATTATTATACTTTTATCTGTTATATTTTTTAGTGTTAGTATAATTTTATGTAATTTAAACAGTACACATAAAAATCATAATTCATATATAAATAATAAAAATAACTTAACAAATGATTTAATAAATAAAAATATTAAAATTTAATAATTATTTTTATATAATTTATTTTAATTTTTTAAAATTTTATGCCGAGGTGGTGAAATTGATATACACGCTATTTTGAGAGGATAGTGCTATAATTTAGCTTATGGGTTTGAATCCCTTCCTCGGCATTAATTATATTAAAATTATAAGTTATAATTTTTTTATTAATAATATATAAGTTTTTTGAATAAAAATTGTGAATAAATTTTCAGATTTATTATATTTAACATAATATATATAATTATATAAAATGAAATATTTAAATATAATAATGATTATTATTCAATTTATATATAAATATTATATGTTTATTTTATAAAATATTTTATGTTTTTAAATATTTTTAAAGTTTTATTGAGGCAACTAAGATGAATAAAAAGATTCTATCTGTTGTTGAAGAAGTTGCTAATGAAAAATTAGTATCTAGAGAAAAAATTTTTAAAGCATTAGAATTAGCATTATCTATAGCTACTCAAAAAAAATATAAACAAGATATAGAAGTACGTGTAAATATTAATAGACAATCTGGGTGTATTAACACTTTTCGTCGATGGTTAATTGTTAGTAATGTATTATATCCAAAAAAAGAAATAACTTTAGAAGCAGTTAAACTGAGTGATTCTAAATTAAAAATTGGAGAATATATTGAAGATGAAATTGAATCTATTAAATTCGATAGAATTGCTACACAAACTGCAAAACAAATAATTTTTCAGAAAGTTAGAGAAGCTGAGTGCGAAATGATAATGGAACAATTTAATCCATATAAAGGAAAAATTATTTCGGGAATTATTAAAGAAATTTGTGCATCAAATATTATTATAGATCTTGGTAATAATGTTGAAGCTTTTATCATTAAAAAAGAAATGTTACCAAGAGAAAATTTACATGTTGGCGATAATATTAAAGGAATTTTATATGATATTAAATTAATCTCTAGAAAAGTTAAATTATTTATTAGTAGATCTCGAACTAAAATGTTAATAGAATTATTTAAAATAGAAGTTCCTGAAATTAAGGAAAAAGTTGTTATAATTAAATCTATTGCTCGTGAGCCCGGATTGAGATCAAAAGTCATAGTATTATCAAATGATATAAGAATTGATCCTATTGGCGCTTGTATAGGGGTACGTGGATCACGTGTAAAAGCAGTATCAAATGAACTTTGTGGTGAACGCATTGATATTATTTTATGGAGCGAAAATATAGCTCAACTTGTTGTAAATTCTATGGTTACATCTAATATTTTTTCAATGGTAATAAATGAAGAGAAACGTCACATAGATATATCAGTAGATATAAATAACTTATCTCAAACTATTGGTAAAAGTGGTTCTAATGTAAAATTAGCATCTAAAATTACTGGCTGGACATTAAATATATTAACTTTAGATAATTTAAAAAATAAATATGATAATGAAGTAAAAGATTCTATTAATTTATTTGTAAAAAATTTAAATATAAATAAAAATATTGCTTTTCTTTTAATAAAAAGAGGTTTTTTTACAATTGAATCATTAGCTTATATAGATGAAAATGAATTATATAAAATTAATGAAATTGATAAAAATATCACCAAATCTATAATAAAAAAAGCAAAAAATATATTATTAAAATCAATTATTATTGAGAAATTTAATTCTGAAATTAATAAAAGCAAATTTGATAATGTTAATAAATTTTTAATTGTATTGCCTAATATCACAAAAAATATAGCATTAAAACTTGTACATAATAAAATATATACTTTAGAAAATCTTGCAGAACAAAGTATCGAAGATTTATCATGTATTAAAGAACTAAGCAAGAAAAAAGCTGGTGAACTCATTATGACAGCAAGGAATATATGTTGGTTTAATAATAAATAAAGGTAATAATATGGTAAACTTAACTTTAAAAGAAATATCTATAAAATTAAAGGTTACAATTGATTTTTTGATAAAACAATTTAAATATATAAATATTTTTAAAAATGCAAATGATATTATTACTCAACAAGATAAAGAAAATTTGTTAAATTATTTAAATTATGAAATTTTTAAAAAAAATAAAAAAATAACTTTTCATCGAAGAATTGTTAATCCATATAAGATTTATAATATTGGGAAAAAAAATAAACCAATAAAACTAGTAATTAAAAAAACAATAAATTATGTTCCAACTTTTGTTAATATAAAAAAAATAACAAAATATAATACAAAAAATAAAAGTGATATTACTAATTTAGATAGTAGCATTTCTTCAGGTTATAAGAAAAGTTATTTGAATAAACATATGAAATTTAAATATAACAAATTCAGTCATTATAAAACAAAAGATAAACATATAAAAATAACAAATAAAAATGAAGAAGATTTTATTAATTATAAAAAATTACATAATAATATAAAAAAAAATATAGATAAAAAAAATTTTAAATATAATAACTTAGAATCAACATATTTAAAAAATGAAATTGATAAAAATTATTTGAATTCCAAAAAAATAAAAAAACCTATGTTAAATAATAGTAGTATATTGAGACCGGATACAAATAAAAATATTAATATACATAAAAATATCAATAATAATACAAAAACCATAAAAAATAATATTGTACTAGGAGAAAATATTGATATATCAGAATTATCTAATAAAATATCAGTAAAACCTTTACAAATTATTAATATAATTAAAAATTTAGGAATTACAATAAATAAAAATAAAAATATTGATTATAAAATAGCTAAATTAGTAATAAAAAAATTTGGATATAAATCTATATTAAAAACATCAAAAGAGTTAGAATCATCTATAATGAGTAATATTAATGTAAATAATAATGATGATATAAGAATAAGGGCTCCAATAGTTACAATAATGGGGCATGTAGATCATGGTAAAACATCAATTTTAGATTGTATAAAATCTACTAAATTATCTTATAGTGAATCAGGAGGTATTACACAAAGAATAGGTGCATACCATGTGAAAACAAAAAATGGAAATATTACTTTTTTAGATACACCTGGTCATCTAGCTTTTACTTCAATGAGATTACGTAGCGTACAAATTACTGATATAATAGTATTAGTAATAGCTGCTGATGATGGTGTTATGCCTCAAACAATAGAATCAGTTAATTATGCTAAACTTTCTAAAGTTCCTATAATTGTTGTAGTTAATAAAATTGATAAGTTATCTTTTAATAAGGACATCATTAAAAGTGAATTAGCTAAATATGACATTATTGCAGAAGATTGGGGAGGTAGTAATCAATTTGTATATGTTTCTGCTAAATCTAATATTGGTATTGATGATCTTTTAGAAGCTATATTATTACAAGCGGAAATTTTAGAATTAAAAACGCAATATAATGGAATGGCTAGTGGATATGTTATAGAATCTTATATGGATAAAGGATTAGGACCAGTAGCTACAATTTTAATTAAATCAGGAATTTTAAATAAAGGAGATATAGTAGTATGTGGTGCTGAATATGGTCGTATTAAAGTAATAAGAAATGAATTTAGATGTATTTTGAAACATGCTGAACCATCTTTACCAGTAGAAATATTTGGTTTATCTGGTATGCCTATTGCGGGAGATAAAATTTCAGTTATAAATAATGAGAAAAAAGCAAGAGAAATATCATTAAAACGCCAAATTGAACTACGTGAAAATAAACTTAATATTAATACGTTAAAGTTAGATAATATATTTAATAATATTTCTAAAAGAGAAGATAATAAAATTATCAATATAATATTGAAATCCGATTGTCAAGGATCTTTAGAAGCTATATTGATGTCTATAAACAATTTGAAAAATGATAATGTAGATATTAAAATTATATTTTCTGGTGTTGGTAATATTAATGGTACAGATGCAGCTTTAGCTTTAGCATCTAACTCAATTATGTTAGGATTTAATATAAAATCTGATATTGCTGCTAATAAATTAATAAAATCAGAAAATTTAAAAGTCAAATATTGTTATGTAATATATGATATTATCAGTGAAATTAAAAAATTAATTAAATCAAAATTAACATCAATATGCAAATTAGTAAAGATTGGAAAAGCAGAAATACGTAATATATTTCATGCTAAAAAATCTAAATTAATACTTGGTTGTATGGTATTATCAGGAATATTAAAACGTAATGGGAAAATTAAAATTTTTCATAAAAATAAAATGATTTACGAAGGTATAATTAATTCAATTAGACGTTTTAAAGATAATGTTAATGAAGTAAGAAACGGAATGGAGTGTGGTATTTGTATAAATTATTTTGTAAATATTTATAAAGGAGATATTATTAAATCTTTTGAATTAGTTAAAAATAACTAAACTATAAAATAAATAATTAAGTTCAGGATTCTAAATGTGCAAAAATTTAATAGAATAAATAAAATTTCTAGTCTTCTTAGAAAAGAAATTTCTATAATTTTACAAAGTAAAATTAATACTCCACAAACTAAAATGTTTACAATATCTGGCATTAAATTATCAAATGATTTTTCTTATGCCAAAATATTTGTAACTTTTTTATATGATAGTAATGAAGAAATAAAAAATAATATATTTTTTTTAAAAAATATGTCAAAATTCATTCGTAAATTATTATCTATGAAATTAAAATTACGTAAAATTCCAAAACTTACATTTATATATGATGATTCAATTCAACAAGGTTGGAAAATATCAAATTTACTTTTAAAAGTTATTAAAAATAGTAAATAGTGTAACTATAACTAGATTATATAAATTTAAATTAAATATGAACGTTTTTAATAAAATAAATGGCATTTTACTATTAGATAAACCATATGGTATATCATCAAATTTATTTTTACAAAAAATAAAGAAATTGCTTTATATAAAAAAAATAGGGCATACTGGTACATTGGATGTTTTATCTACTGGCATGTTACCTATGTGCTTGGGTCAAGCAACTAAATGTGCTAAATATTTTTTAAATTTTAATAAGAAATATAAAGTTATAGCAAAATTAGGTGAACGTACTATTACTGGAGATGCTGAAGGAGATATTATTAGTATTCGACCAGTGTTAATTATGAAATCTAATATAAAAAATGCATTAAATATTTTTAAAGGTGAAATTTATCAAATTCCACCTATGTTTTCATCAATTAAGTATAAAGGTAAGCATCTTTATGAGTATGCCAGAAAAAATATTATATTAAAACGTAAACCTCGTAAAATTCATGTATATTCAATTAAATTACTTTTTTATAGTAAAAAAATAATTGAATTAGAAATATATTGTTCTAAAGGCACATATATTAGATCTATAATAGATGATTTGGGTGAAAAATTAAATTGCGGCGCACATATCATGACATTAAGAAGGATAAAAATAGATAATTTTAATGAAAAAAATATGATTACATTACGATTTTTAGATAAAATATCTAATAATGTTAATTTATTCACAAAAGAAATTAATAAAGTATTATTACCAATAGATAAATCAATGAATTTTATGCCTCAAATAAATTTAAATTATGAAATATCAAAAAAAATTAAATTTGGACAAATTATTAATATTAATAAATATAAAAAACAAAGTGGTTTATTTAGATTGACTGAAGGTAAAGAAAAAAAATTTTTTGGTATTGGTGAGCTTTTATTATGCGGTAAATTAATACCTAAAAATATATTTTTTTATACACATTTTTAATTTTAATATTGTATATTGTAAAAAACAAAGTTATAATACAGTTAAGTATGATTATATATTATATATAATAGGAGCTGTTAATGTCATTAGATGTTACAATAAAAAAAAATATAATTTATGATTTTAGTAAAAGTTATATTAATACTGGATCAACTGAAGTACAAATAGCATTACTAACTAAAAATATAAATGCTTTACAAAAGCATTTCTTAATACATAAAAAAGATTGTCATAGTAGACGTGGTTTGTTAAAAATGGTATCTAATCGTAGAAAATTATTAGATTATTTAAAAAGAAAAAAATTATCTCGTTATTTATCAATAATAAAAAAACTTGATTTACGTAAATAAAATTTAAATTTTTTTTTTAATAAAAAAAGTTGTTTTTAATTGACCAAGATATACAAATTTTTTTTAAAATTTTAAAAAGGAACTAATTTGTTAAATTCGTTTGTTAGTGAATTTAAATACGGTAAATATAACATTAAATTAGAAACTGGTTTAATAGCTCGCCAATCTACATCTGCGGTATTAGCTAGTATGGATGACACTACTGTTTTAGTATCCGTTGTTGTATCTAAACAACTGAATAATAAACAAGGTTTCTTTCCTTTAACTGTAAATTATCAAGAAAGAGCCTATGCAGTAGGCAAATTTCCAGGTGGTTTTTTTAGAAGAGAAGGTCGTCCTAATGAAAATGAAATGTTAATATCGAGATTGATAGATAGATCTTTAAGACCTATTTTTGATAAAAATTTTTTTAATGATATACAAATAATTATTACAGTTTTATCTGCAAATCCAAATATTAATCCAGACTTAATCTCAATAATTGGATCATCAGCAGCCATTAGTTTATCAGGCGTGCCATTCAATGGACCTATAGGAATAGCTCGTGTTGGTTTAATAGATGATGTATATATTTTAAATCCCTCTATAAAGGATATGCATAAAACAAGTTTAGATTTAGTTATATCAAGTACAATAGATGAAATTACTATGGTAGAATCATCTTCTAAAATTTTAAAGAAAGAGAAAATTTTAGAAGGTATCATGTATGGCCATGAACAACAAAAAATACTTATCAATAATATTAATAAATTTGTTACTAAAGTAGGTAAAAAAAATTTTAATTATAAAACATATTGTATAGATAGTAATTTAAAATCCAAAATATATACTTTGTCATATTCTAAATTAAAAAATGCATGTTCAATTTCTAATAAAATAGAAAGATTGGATATGTTTGAATCAATTAAATCTTATGTAAATGAAGAGTTAATAAAAGATCAATATGAAAATATTGAAGATAGTACTATTGAAAATATACTTAATGATTTTAAAATAACAATAGTACGTAATAAAATATTAAAAAAAAATTGTCGTATTGATAGTCGTTCAAAAGATGAAATTAGAGATATAGATATCAAAACTAATATTTTACCTAGAACTCATGGATCTGCATTATTTACTAGAGGAGATACTCAAGCTTTAGTAACAGTAACATTAGGAACAAATAGAGATGCGCAAAATGTTGATGAATTAATAAATGAAAAAGTTAATAAATTTCTATTACATTATAATTTTCCTCCTTATTGTGTAGGTGAAATTGGTATAATTGGTGTTCCTAAAAGACGTGAAATTGGTCATGGTAATTTAGCAAAACGTGGATTAATATCTGTAATGCCTGATATTAATAAATTTCCATATACAATACGCGTAGTATCTGAAATTACAGAATCTAATGGATCTTCATCTATGGCTTCAGTATGCGGAGCTTCATTAGCTTTAATGGATGCTGGTGTTCCAATTAAATCATCGATTGCTGGAATAGCAATGGGATTAATTAAAGAAAATGATAATTTTGTAGTATTATCTGATATTTTAGGGGATGAAGATTATATTGGTGATATGGATTTCAAAGTTATAGGTTCTAGAGAAGGTATTACAGCTTTACAAATGGATATTAAAATTTCAGGAATTAATAAAAACATAATTGAAGTTTCTTTAAATAAAGCTATGTTTTCTATTAAATATATTATTGATATAATGGAAAATAATATTAAATCTCATAGAAAAAATATTTCAAAATTTGCTCCACGTATTCATAAATTAAAAATAAATCCAGATAAAATTAAAGATATCATTGGGAAAGGTGGTTCAATTATTAGATCATTAACAGAATCAACTAATACAACTATAGACATTGAAAATGATGGTATTATAACAATAGCATCAATTAATTGTAATAACATTAATAAAGCTATTAATAAAATTAAAGAAATAACTACTGATATTAAAGTTGGAGGTATTTACGAGGGAAAAGTTAAAAAAATTGTTGATTTTGGAGCTTTTGTAACAATTCTTGCATTAAAAGAAGGATTATTACATATATCACAGATTACTGAAAAAAGAATAGAAAAAATATCTAATTATTTAACAGTAGGTCAAACCATACAAGTTAAAGTTATTGAAATAGATCATAAAGGTAGAATTAGATTGAGTATGAAAGATATTGATTACAAGTTATAATATATTTTGTATTTTAAATTTAATTAAATAAAAAACTATTATTTAATTATTATTAAATTACATAATAGTGTTATCAACATAAACAATATAAATTTTTATTAGTCTAAATCAAGTCCATAATAGTTAATTAATAAAATTTAAAATGTTAAATTCACTAAATAAATAATTTAATATTGTTAAATATTTAAGATTTTAAAACTTTTGTACATTAAATTAATTTAAATTTTAATGATTATAAGATTGATGTAGACTTTCACTATTTAAATAAATAATGAGGCACATATAAATAATATGTCTACATCAGAAAATCACTTTATTAATTTAGGTTTAAAATCTAATTTTGTAAAAGCTATTAATGCACTAGGTTATAATAAACCATCTCCTATTCAATTAAAATGTATACCTTATTTACTATCAGGAAAAGATGTATTAGGTATAGCTCAAACAGGTAGTGGAAAAACTGCAGCTTTTGCATTACCTTTTTTAAGTCATATAAAAAAAAATATTAATTATCCCCAAATATTGATTTTAACACCGACACGTGAATTAACTATACAAATAAAAAAAGCATGTGTAGATTTTACTAAATACATAAAAGGTATTAATATATTAGCTTTATATGGTGGACAACGTTATGATATACAGTTAAGAGGATTAAAATTAGGACCTCAAGTAATAGTAGGCACTCCAGGTAGATTGTTAGATCATTTAAAAAGAAAAACATTAAATTTATCTAAACTAATAGGTTTAGTATTAGATGAAGCAGATGAAATGTTAAAAATGGGATTTATAGAAGATGTAGAAAGTATTTTATCTAAAATTCCAGAAAAACATCAAACAGCTTTATTTTCTGCTACAATGCCTGAAGTAATTAAAAGAATTACACGTAGGTTTATGAAAAAACCTAAAGAAATAAGAATCCAATGTGATACTTATACTCGCCCTGATATTCATCAAAGTTATTGGATAATAAGTCGTCGTATTAGCAAAAGCGAAGCTTTAATTAGATTTTTGGAATATGAAAATTTTAGTGCAGCTCTTATTTTTGTAAGAACAAAAATAGCTACAGTTGAAGTATCTGAATCTTTAGAAAATAGTGGATATAAAAGTGCAGCTTTGAATGGAGATATGCAACAATCATTAAGAGAAAAAACATTAGATCGTTTAAAAAATGGAAATTTAGATATTTTAATTGCCACTGATGTTGCTGCAAGAGGATTAGATGTAGATAGAATAAATTTAGTTATAAACTATGATATACCAAGGGATTATGAGTCTTATCAGCATCGTATAGGTAGAACTGGTAGAGCTGGAAGAACTGGTAAAGCGTTATTATTTGTAGAATATAGAGATAAAAGATTACTACGTAATATTGAACGTATGATGAAAATAAAAATAAAAGAAGTATATTTACCTAATTCAGAAAATTTAAGTAAACGTCGTATTGAAAAATTTTGTATAAAAATAAACAGTCATTTAAATGATAATGATTTAAATAAATATAAAAAATTAATAAATGATTTAATTATATCTCAAAATATTAAATTAGAAACATTATCATCAATTTTATTAAAAATTGCACAAGGTTCTCGTAAGTTAATTATTAAAAAAAATAATATAATAGATTACAAATATAATGTAAGAAAAAAACATATTTTTAAAGATAAAAATAATAAATCAAAATATAAAAAATTATTAAATAAAAAACGTTTTAGGTCTCATCTAGATGCAATGGATAAATATAGTATTGATATAGGTAAAAATGATGGCATAGAAGTACGCCATATAGTTGGCACAATAATTAATGAAGGTAAAATTAAAAGCAATCTTATTGGAAATATAAAATTATTTAATTATTATTCTACTGTTGAATTAATAAAAGGAGTGATTAATAAAGATTTATTATTATATTTATCTAAAACAAAAATATTAAATAAAACTATGAATATGAAATATTTTAGTAAAAACTGTTTTACAAAAAATAAAAAAATTTAAATATATTTAATTAAATATATGATATGTTACCGCAAAATATGTTTTATTTAAATTTTTAAAATTTATTTATGAAACAACTTAATATATGAAATATTTTAAATTTAGCAAAAATTTTTACTTAAATAAGTTATTTTTAATATGTATAATAATCATTTATTTTTCCAATAATTTTTCATTTGCACAAAACAATTTTTGTTATCTAAAATATAATTTAGTCAAAAAAAATTTCTTTAATGAATATAAAAAAAAATCCATTGAAGATTTAGAAGATATATATAAAACAAATTGCAATATTGGATATTTTTCAGAACAATTATCTATTTATTTAATTTATTTTTATTATAAAACCAATAATTTTGTTAATGCAAAAAAAATCATACACCATTTTATAAAATTTAATCCTAAATATAAACATATAGATTATATTTTTTATATTGACGGTTTGATAGACATGAAGTATAAGACAAATTCATTTTTTAATTTATTTTATAAAAATTCACAATGTGATCAAAAATATATGTTAAAAGCATTTCATAGATTTATTAAAATAAATCATCATTATCAAAATAGTGAATATGCATATGATGCAACAAAAAAACTTATTTATATAAAAAATCAATTATCAGAACATAATTTAAATGTAGTAAAATTTTATTTTTTAAATAAAATGTATATATCAGTTGTAAATAGAGTAATACAAATGTTAAAAAATTTTCCAGATACATTAGATACTAAGAAATCTTTATATTATATGTCTAAATCATTAAATAAATTAAAAATTAATAGTTTAAATGATAAAATTAAAAAAATAATTTTATTAAATAAAGAATAAAAATATTTTATTTTTTAATAAATTATATACAAGTTTTTTATTTAAATTTTTTAAAAATAAAAATTTATTTTTATATTGTTAATAAAATTATATATAACATAATTTTATTATATAGGTATGAAATAGGTATGGATAATTATAATTCTTTACAAAATTTACGTGAAAAAATAGATAATCTAGATTATAAATTATTAACAATATTATCACAACGAAGAAAATTATCAATTGAAATCGCAAAACTTAAAATAAACTCTAATAGTTCTATACGCGATAAATATAGAGAAAAAAATTTATTAAATAAATTAACTTTACTTGGTAAAACATTAAGTTTTAATAAATTATATATTCATAATTTGTTTAAACATATAATTAAAGATTCTGTATTAATTCAAAAAGATTTTTTTGAAAAACATTCAAGTTCTAAATTAAATAAAAAATTTAAAATTTCATATTTGGGAAGTAAAGGTTCATATTCTTATATAGCTGCATTAAAATATGCATCACAATCTTTCAATGAAATTGATGGATATAGTTGTTCTACATTTTATAATGTTGTAGATTTAGTATGTTCAGGGAAAACAGATTATGGATTATTACCAATTGAAAATAATAGTTCCGGTTTTATTGATGAAGTATTTGATATACTTCAAAATACTAAATTATTTTTAGTGGGTGAAGTTTTACTGAATATTAATCATTGTATTGTCGCAAAACAAAATTTATGTTTCAATGAGATTAAATATATTTACAGTCATTTCCAACCATTTAAACAATGTAGTAATTTTCTTTTAAATAATCCAAATTTAAAACTTAAATATTGTTCAAGTACATCAGAAGCTGTTAATATAATTAACACCTCTAATTGTTCTAAAATTGCTGCAATAGCAGATGGCAATATCTGTAATATATATGATTTAAATATTATTAAGACAAATATTTCGAATCAAATAAATAATATAACAAGATTTATTGTATTATCCAAAGAGAAAATAGATATTTCTACTCAAAAAATTTATAAAATTTCTATGTCAATAGAAATTTCTAAAGAATACAATTATTTATTAAATATATTAGAAATATTTAAAAAAAATAAAATCACATTAATATCATTAACATCAAGACCTATATTTAATAATATAAAAAATAATAAAATAATATTTATTGATATCAAAGTTAATATAGAATTTTTTAAAATAAAAAATGCATTATTAAATTTAAAAAATTTAAGTAAATGTGTAAAAATTTTAGGTTACTATCCAATTAGTAAAATTTATTAAAATATCAATAGAAATTTATATTTCTTTAATAATTTGATTTATTAATTTATATTTAAAATTTTTAAATAAAAAATTTCTTTTATTTTTTTATAAAATGGAATTCACCTAATAAAGGAGAACAAATTTTGTTTTTTAAAATTTTAATATACATAGAATAATTATAAAGATTATTTTTAGTAAAATTATTAGCTATCCATTCAATAAGATTACATTTTAATTTTTTAATTACAAAATTACTTAATAACAAACCTGGTTTTATGCTAACAACTAAAATAACAGGCAATTTTCATTTATAATCCAATCACTATATGAAAATCTATTATTAATTTGAGTACACCAACCTCCAACACCTTCTATTACTTTAAAATTTAAAAACTTTTCTAAATATCTAAGAGACCATTAGTAATTGATTTATACTAATAAATTTATTTAATTTTTACTTACTATAATTGGGGCTATTGATTCAATAAACGAAAAGGGATTAATTTTTTTATATTTTATATTTAAATTACTATTTTCATAAGTAATAAAGCATCTTTACTCTTTATACCAGAAACATATTGTGTACAACTAGAAGCAATTGGTTTATATCCAGCAACATTATAATTTAATTTAACAGCAAATTGCATAATTGAACATACAACTAAAGTTTTACCAACATTAGTATCGGTACCAGTAATAAAAATACGTTTAGTCAAAATATTTTATAATTATTAAATTTAAGAGACAAAACTATAATTTATATTTAATTTTTTAAATAATTTTATATCTTTTAATATTCCCGTATTTGATGTTATTAATAATTTATTACGATAAAATACTGAATTTGCTCCTGCTATAAAATATAACGCTTAAGTTTGTTCGCTAATATTTTCTCTTACCACAGATAATCTAACATATGAAGTAGGCATTACAATACGTGCAACTGCAATAGTTTTAATAAACTCAAAAATATCTATATCTTTGTTTTTATATAATGGGGTTCTTTTAATTTTAACTAGTATATTAATAGGAACACTTTCTGGTGGAGTTGATAAATTAGATAATTGTAATAATAATTTTGCTCGATCATTAATATTTTCTCCTAAACCGATTATGCTACCAGAACATATTTTAATTCCTGAATTTCTTACTTTATTTAAAGTATTCAGTCTATCTTGATATTTTCTTGTTGTAATAATATTTGAATAAAATTCAGGAGAAGAATTTAAATTGTGGTTATAATAATTTCAACCAGCTTTAGATAATTTATTTGCTTGTATTGTTGTTAATTATCCGAGTGTCATACAGGCTTTCTAAGCCTATAAATTTAACTTCTGATATAACTTTTATTAAAAAAGAAATATATCTATCATTAACACTTTTTACAAACAGCACCCATACAAAATCTAGTTGATCCTAATTTTTTGCTTGTTTTGCATTTTTAATAATTTTTTTAATATCAACTAATTTTTCAGATTTAATATCTTTATTATATTTTGCGTTTTGAAGACAATATTTACAATCTTCAGGATATAAACCTGTTTTAATTGACATTAATGTACTTAATTGCATTTTGCCCAGGTACAAAATTTTTTCTATGAATTTGTTGTGCTAAAAATAATAAATCTAAAAATGGTTTATTAAATAATGATATAATTTGATGTATATCCTATTTTTAAATTGACATAGATGAAATTTTATAAAAAACAAGGTATTTTAATATGGATAAATATGATTTGTTATTTGATCGTAAATATATTTAGCATCCCTATGATTCTATTGTAAATCCATTGCCAATTTATCCAATAGTTTCAGTAAATAAACTTATTTTAATTTTACAAAATGGTAAAAAACTAATAGATGGTGTATCTTCTTGGTAGTCTACTATTCATGGATATAATAATTTATAAATTAATACAGCAATATGTAATTAAACAAATAATATGTTACATATTATGTTCAGCGTTATTACACATTCGCCTGTAATGGAATTATGTAAAAACTCGTTCAATTAACATCTGATGGATTAGATTATATATTTTTATCTGATTCTGGTTTTATTGCTATATAAATAGTGATGAAGATTGCTTGGCAATATTGGAATTCTTGCAAAAAAATAAATATAAATTTTTATCTTTTAGCAGAGGATATCATGGTGATACATATTGCTAATATGTCATTATTTGATCCAAATAACCCATTATATTTTAAATATTATAAGAACAATATATTTAATATATTAGTCGGACAATTAAATAGAGTGTTTTATCAAACATGGTTAAATAATGAATATGACTTATTAAATATAGTATTTAAAAGTATTATGGTTAAATTAGCCGCAGTTGTAATTGAACCAATAGTGCAATCTGCTGGAGGTATGTATTTTTATCATATTTAATATCTTAATTAATTAAGAGATTTATGTAATTATTATAATGTATTATTTATCGCCGATGAAGTAGCTACAAGTTTTTGTAGAACCAGTAAATTATTTGGCTTTCATTATGCTAATATATCACAAGATATTATTTGTTTAAGTAAAGCTTTAATAGGAGGGATTTTACCTATTTCAGTCAATATTATTAATAGTAAAATATCAAAATCAATAGGCAATCATTCGAATGGAATCTTTATGTATGGTACTATATTCATGGTTAACCCATTAGCTTGCGTTACAGCTAATGCAAATTTAACTTTATTAAAAAAAAGTAATTTTAATAAAAAAATTAAAAATATATCTCATTATATGTTTAAGAAATTAATTTTTTAAAAAATCATAAAAATGTACGTTATGCACGTGTTATAGGAGTTATTGGTGTAGTTGAAACTAAATTTCTTGTACATTTAATTAATATATAAAAATGGTTTGTAGACCATGGGGTTTGGATTAGACCATTTGATAAATATATTTATATTATGTCTGTATATATCATCATCAAATGATGAAAGTAATTTTCTTACTACATCTATTAAGCAATCTTTAGATATAAAAAAATTTTTTATTTTAAATTATTTATTATATAATTTTGATATAGTGATTTATGTTATAAGTATATAAATAAAGTTTATTTAATCTTAGTATTTAAAAATATTAAATAGAGAAATATAATTGCAAAATAAAAAAAAGATAATATTAATTATGGGTCCTACAGCTGCTGGTAAAACTACTTTAGCAATAGAATTATGCAAACAATTACCAGTAGAAATTATTAGTATTGATGCATCTATGATTTATAAAGATATGAATATTGGTACGTCAACTCCAAATGCTGATGAGTTAAAATTAGCACCCCATAGATTAATAAATATTTGTGATGTGACTGATACATACTCGGTTTCGCATTGTTTTCACGATGTTAAAAAAGAAATTTCTAATATTATTAAAAATAATAAAATTCCTCTTTTGGTTGGAGGAACTTTAATGTATTTTACATCTATATTAAATGGATTATATAAATTACCTCCATCTAACAAACAAGTGCGTTTGTTTATACAAAATAAATCTAAACAGATTGGATGGGATAATATGTATAATATATTTAAAAAAATTGATAAAGTTTCATCTAAGTATATACATAAAAATGATGTTTATCGTATATCTAGAATATTAGAAATATTTTTAATTACAGGTAAATCTTTATCAGAATTAAAAACAAATTCAAATAAAGAAAAACTACCATATTTTTCATATAAATTTATAATTTCACCTATTGATCGTTTTTCTTTACATAATCGTATTAAAAATAGATTTAATAAAATTTTACAATCTGGTTTCGATTTGGAAGTACAAAAATTATTTTTAAGAAAAGATGTAAATATTAATTTACAATCTATGAAATCTGTTGGTTATAGACAAATGTGGTCATATTTATCTAATGAAATTAATTATGAAAAAATGAAATTACTTGTTATTTCTGCAACTAATCAAATTGCTAAACGTCAGATAACATGGTTAAAAAAATTTAATAATACATATTGGTTAGATAGTCAAAACTTAAATTTTGCTATAGAATTTATTAAAAAAAAAATTATTATTAATTAATATTAAGAAATTTATATAAAATTTTTATAAATGTATTAATTATATATATTTTTATAATATTTTAAATATGTATTTAAATATTAATAATATAAATAATTTTAGATATTAATTTTATAAAAAAGCTAAATAAAACTGTTTATATTTTCAATATATATAAATTATGTTATAAATATTTTTATTATAAAAATATGTTTATTTACTTAAAAATATTGTACAGTTTTAATCAAAGTCGATTGGAGTATAGTTATGACGTTTGATCAGGATCAAAATAATGTTTATAAAAATAATGACAACAGTTATAACACAAAAAATACAAATAACTTAAATGATGTATTTAAAAAATATATAAGAGAAAAAGATTTAGTTAAAAAAAAAGAATCAACAAATGCAAGTATTTACTTTTTTTTATTTTTGATAATAGCATTAATTACTGTATGGTTTTGTAGTGGATTTTATATAGTTAAAGAATCAGAGAAAGGAATAATATTAAGATTTGGTAAATTTATTGCTTATTCGAATCCTGGTTTGAATTGGATTCCTATGTTTATTGATAATGTTACAATAATAAATGTAGAATCAATCAAAGAATTATCTTCTTCAGGATCAATGTTAACATCAGATTCAAATATAATTTATGTAGAGATGAATGTTCAATATCGTATATCAAATTTAAAAAATTATTTATTTAGTTCTAATAATCCCGAAGTTAGTTTACAACAAGCTATTGATAGTGCTTTAAGAAGTGTTGTTGGTAAATATACAATGGATAAAGTTTTAACTGAAGGAAGAACTATCATAAAAAATGATACAAAAAACATATTAAAAAATATCATGATACCTTATAAAACAGGGTTATCTTTATTAGATGTTAACTTGCAAACTGCACGTCCACCTAAAGAAGTAAAATATGCTTTTGATAATGCTATATCTGCAAAAGAAAGTGAACAACAATATATTAGAGAAGCAGAAGCTTATTCTAATGAAATTAAACCACTTGCAAATGGCAAAGCTAAAAGAATAATTGAAGAAGGTAAATCTTATAAATCTAAAAGTATTATTCAAGCTGAAGGTGAAGTTAGAAAATTTAAAAAAATATTACCACAATATATATTGGCTCCTAAAATTACTCGTGAAAGATTATATATAGATGCAATGAGTAAAATTTTAAGTAAGACAAATAAAGTATTTGTGGATGATTCAAATAATAAATTATTTATTCTTCCACTATATCAAATGTTAAAAAATGGACCACAATTAATTAATAATATTAGCAAAAATCAATTTCAACCAAATACAAATAATAAATTGTTATTAAATAAAAAAAATAATACGAAACATATTATTTCTAAGGTTGATAATAATTCTTATATAATTAAAAAGAATAATACAAACAAACATAAATAATAAGGTATTATATGCGTAATTTTATTATTATATTAATAACATTAATTTTAATTCCTATTTGTTATTCATCATTATTTATAGTACATGAAGGAGAAAAAGGAATAATTTTACGTTTTGGTAAATTATTAAGAAATGATAATATGCATCCATTAATATATTCTTCTGGAATACATGTGAAAATTCCTATTATAGATAATGTAAAAATATTGGATGTAAAAATTCAAACTATGGAAAATAAATCCAATCGTTTTGTAACAATGGAGAAAAAAGATGTAATTATTGATTCATATGTTAAATGGAAAATTAGAGATGTTGGCGCATATTTTTTATCAACAGGTCGAGGAAATATTGCCATAGCTAGGAATTTAATAAAAAGAAAGCTTTTTGATAGATTAAGATCTGAATTAGGTAAATTAAGTGTTAAAAGTATTATAACTGATTACAGAAATAGAGTAATGGATAATGTACGTAAATCTTTAAATATAAATGATATAAAAGATTTTACAAGCACACAAATTATTTCTGATGATAAAAATATTTTAGATAGTATACAAAACAGTATTATTTCATTTGGTATAGAAATTATTGACATACGCATTAAAAAAATTAACTTACCTAAAGAAATTTCAGATTCCATATACAAAAGAATGAGATTAGAACGAGAATCTGTAGCAAGATATCATATATCTAAAGGAAAAGAGGAATCAGAAAAATTACGAGCTAAAGCTGATTATGAAGTAGAAAAAATTTTAGCTCTTGCTAAAAAACAATCTGATATATTTAAAGGTGAAGCTGATGCAGAAACATTTAAATTATATGCAGATGCCTTTAATAAATCTCCTGAATTCTATTCTTTTATTAGAAGTTTAGAGGCTTATGAAAAAATATTTAATTATAATGATACTGTTATATTAAACTCGAAAAGTGAATTTTTTAAATTTATGCAATTAAACAATGCATTTAATCAAAGCAATAAATAATATTTTTTATTTTTTTATAAAGTAAAATTAAATATATAAATATAAAAATTATATAATATATTATATTTTATAAAAGTTTGTATTTATCAAAATTTTAATTTAATAATATAAATCAAAAGATGAGCAAAATAATTTATGGCATTCATGCTATAGAAAGTTTAATCAATTTAAATACAAATAATATTATTTGTATTTATATATTAAATAACAATAAAAGACTTAAATTTTTAATTGAAAAAATAAAAAAACTTGATATTAATTTCAAATTAACTAACAAGAGATATTTAGATAAAATAACATATAGAGCAGTACATCAAGGTTGTGTAGCTTATGTACACAATATATCTTATAAGTATAATGAAAGTTATTTATTAAATTTATTTAAAGAAAATAAAAATTTCTTATTTCTTATTTTAGATGGAATAACAGATCCACATAATTTAGGTGCATGTTTACGTTGTGCTGATGCTGTTAAAGCCAATGCTATTATTATACAAAAGAAATGTTCTGTAAATATAAATTCTACTGTAATAAAAGTTGCTAGCGGAGCTGCTGAAAGCGTACCATTAATATCAGTAACAAATTTATCAAGAACTATTAAGTTATTAAAAAAGAATTTTGTTCGTATTATTGGGACTACTTATAATGCCAAAAATGTTATATTTAATACTAAATTAGAAGGGTCAATAGCAATTGTAGTTGGCTCGGAAAATAAAGGTATACGTAAATTAATACTTTCATATTGCGATGAATTAGTGAAAATTCCTATGAATGGTACAATTAACTCGCTTAATGTATCAGTTGCATCTGCTATATGTTTATTTGAAGTATTTAGACAAACAAATTACACGTAATAAAATAATATACAAATACTAAATTTTATATATTAAATTTAATTAAACACTAAATGAATAACCACAACTACATGTGGTTTTAGCATTTGGATTAATTACTATAAATTTTGATCCATGTAATCCACATGTATAATCTATCAATCCTCCATTTAAATATTGAAAACTCATTGGATCTATAATAATAGAAACTCCAAATTTAAAAATTAAAATATCATCATCATGAATTTTTTTATCAATAGTAAATCCATATTGAAATCCATTACATCCTCCTCCTGTGATAAATATTCTAAATTTTGAATTAGGATATTTTATGGTTATTTTTTTTATTTTTTCTAATGCGATTTCAGAAAGTTTTAAATTTATATTTATTGATTCTTGATTCATTATATTTAACTCATATATTTTATATTTAATAAAAAAATTTTATTCAATTTATTCTAACTTTTATTAATATTTTTTGTAATATATAATGTGACTTTTATTTATAAATTAATATATAAATATTTATATTATAAAATATATTATTTCTATTTTAAAATATGGAAAAAACATGAAAAAAGATAAAAAAACTTATAAATCTTATTTAAGTATTTTGCATATAGCAGGAGTAAAACCATATAAAAAAAAACATAATGAAAAATATATGAATAAATTGCAAATTGAACATTTTAAATGTATTCTTAATGCTTGGAAAAATCAAATAAAATACAAAATTTCTAATACATTATTATATAATGAAGATAAATTTTGTAAATTTCCAGATCTAATAGATAGAGCTTCTCAAGAAGAAGAATTTAGTTTAGAATTAAGCAATAGAGCAAGGGAATACAAATTAATAAAACAAATAGAAAAAACATTAAGAAAAATAGAAACAAATAGTTTTGGATTTTGTAGTTTATGTGAAATAGAAATTGGTATTAAAAGATTAGAAGCTAGACCTACTGCTGATTTATGTATTGATTGTAAGACTTTATCTGAGATTAAAAATAAACAAATAAATAAAATTTATAAATAAAATTTAATATTTAAATTATAATTTCATTTATATTACAACTATTTTGTAAAAATGATATTAGATATATTTTATTTAAATAATTTTACATCTAAATTAGGATAAGTAGTTTTATAAATATGGAAAAAGTATGTTTACTTATTGGTAGTAATTTATTAAATCCACTTAAACAAGTGAAATTAGCCATAAATTCATTAAATAATTTACCTAATACAAAATTAATAAATGTTTCTTCGTTTTATACAAGTTTACCATTAGGTAATAAAAATCAACCAGATTTTATTAATGCAATAACGGAAATTAATACTGATTTAACACCAAGTTTATTATTAAAATATATTCAAATTATTGAAATAAATCAAGGAAGAATTAGGACATTAGAAAAATGGAGTTCTCGTTCTATAGATATAGATATATTATTTTTTGGAAATAAAATTATAAATACTCCTAAATTAATAATACCTCATTATGATATATATAATCGAGCTTTTATATTATATCCTTTATTAGAAATTATTAATCCATTAACTCAAATTTCAAATAAAATTAATATTTTAAATGCATTAAATTTTGTTAACAAAAACGATATTTCTATACTATAAAAAAATATATATAATTTAATTAAATTAGATTTCTTTTATTAAGTAAATACATATGATATTTATAAATAATTTTTTTGTGGTTCAATTTAATCCCACAGTATTTTCTCTACCATTTATTACTTTACATTGGTATGGATTAATGTATTTCATAGGATTATTATTTTCTATATGGTTATCTATAAAACGTATTGATAAAGAAAAAAATAAATGGATTTCTAAAGAAGAAATACAAGAAATTTTATATGTAAGTTTTATTGGAATAATAATAGGAGGAAGAATTGGTTATATATTATTTTATAATATAAAATTATTATATTTAAATCCTATGTTTATCTTTAAAATATGGCATGGAGGTATGTCGTTCCACGGGGGTTTAATTGGTGTATTAATTGTATTATTTTATTACTCTATAACAAATAAATTAAATTTTTTAAAATTATCTGATTTCATAACTAAATTAGTTCCATTTGGCATTGCTTTAGGTAGATTAGGTAATTTTATTAATGGGGAATTATGGGGTAATGTTACTAATATACGTTTAGCTATGATTTTTCCTAAATCATTATATGAAGATATCGTATATTTATCTAATGATTCTAAATGGAGTTATGTATTTAATAAATATCAAGGATTACCTAGGCATCCTTCTCAATTATATGAAATGATATTTGAAGGAGTAGTTATATTTTTATTTCTTAATTTATTAAATTTTAGAAAATTACCCATAGGTAGTTGTACTAGTTTATTTTTAATTTTTTATGGTGTATTTAGAATTATATTAGAAACCTTTAGATCTCAAAATATGCAAGGTTTATTTATATATAAAATGTTTAGTATGGGTCAAATATTATCATTTCCTATGATTATAATTGGTATATTATTAATCATAAGGTCATTTTATATATATTAGTAATAAAAATATTTAATTATTTAAATTACAAAAAAGATTTTTATGTTTAAATTTAAATATTCAAAATAATTATTACTATAATTAAATTTTTTTAAAAATCTTAGGATTATATAAATTATTGTTTATTGTATATTATTCAAATAAATTAAGTACTTTAAAAAATTATATGGTTAAGTTAATGGTAACAAAACCATTAAAAGATCCATTTACTAAAGAAATAATTATTAACCAAAGTTATTTATTATCTCAATGGATTCAAAAAGAAATAGCAATAAAATTAGGTATATCAGCAAATATATATTTTGAGTTTCCTGATGTGTTTATTTTAAAAACTTTTCAAAATATATTTGACGATATTATTCCATATAAAAATTTATTTTCAATAAAATATATAATGTGGAAAATTATGTCAATCTTACCTTCATTATATAATGAAAAAGATTTTTATTTTATTAGTAAATATTTACTTAATGATATTAATGATGATAAAAAATTTGATTTTTCTATAAAAATATCTGAAATATTTTATCAATATTTATTGTATAGACCAGATTGGATAACCAATTGGGAGAAAGGTAAAAAAATAAAAAATATCAATGAATTACAAAATTGGCAAATGTTATTATGGCATAAATTAATATCTAATTTATCTAAAGCAGAAAATTTATCGTATAATATTGTTTTTATATACAAAAAAATTATAGAAAAATTAAATTATTCTAAAAATTTAAAATTAAATATACCATATAGAATTTTTTTATTTAATATACATTTATTGCCTCCTTGCTATTATAAAATATATAAAGCATTAAGTAAACATATTGATGTTCATTTTTTTGTATTTAATCCATCTAAAGTATATTGGGAAGATATATTTAGTGTTAAATATTATAATAAATCAATAAATTATAATAAATTATCATATAAGACAAAAAAATTATTACATAAATTTAATAAAGATATAGAATATACAAATAATCCTTTACTTATATCTTGGGGTCAACAATGTAGAGATAATTTATATTTAATTACACAATTAAACCAAATACATGAAGTTGATTTATTTATTAAACCTAAATTTAATAATTTACTTAATAATATAAAAAAAGATATTTTTAATTCTAATAATAATTCTATTTTTAATTCAAAAAACAACATTAAAAGATTTTTACTAAATAAAAAAATCTTACATAAAAATGATCAATCTATTAATATTAATGTATGTTGTGACAAAAATACAGAAATTCAAGTACTATATAATAGTTTATTAAAAATTTTAGAAAAAGATAAATCTTTATCTACAAAAGATATAATTGTAATGTCACCCAATATTAATCAATATATACCATCAATTACTTCAGTATTCGGTAATACTAATTGTAAAAAATATTTGCCTTTTAATATTTTAAGTCAAAAAGATATAAATATAGATCCAATAATTAATGCATTTTTGATATTACTAAAATTACCTGAAATTAGGTGTACTAATGAGCAAATTTTAGATTTATTAAAAATACCATCAGTATTTACTAAATTTGATATTCATGAGGATGAAATTAAAGATTTATATAAATGTATTTCTTTATCAGGAATTCATTGGGGATTAGATGATATAACAATAGAAAAACTCATGTTTCCTAATTTAGGAAAATATACATGGAAATTTGGATTAAATAGAATCCTGTTAGGATACGCAATAGATCAAAATTATGGCAATTGGGAAAATATTAATCCTTGCAATACTAATGGAGTATCTTATGATTTAATTGGTAAATTATCATTTTTTTTAGATAAAATTTCTAATTGGAGGAATAAATTATCAAATAAACATACTATCCATACTTGGATAAAATATATAAATAACATAATAGATGATTTTTTTATTTTAAGTAACAATACACAATGTTCATTAAATATTTTAAAAAATTATTTAATAGAAGTATTAAAATGTGGCATTATATCTAAATATAAAAAATCAATTTCTGTTAAATTTTTACTTTATGAGATAATAAATTTTATAAATAAAGAAAAAATTCATCAAGGATTTTTAAATGGATCTATTATATTTTGTACATTAACACAAATGAGATCAATACCTTTTAAAGTTGTTTGTTTGATTGGAATGAATTATAAAGATTATCCTAGATCAAAAATTCAAATATCTAATTTTGATTTAATGCAATATCATCCTAGATGTGGTGATATAAATAGAAATAATGAAGATAAATCATTATTTATGGAAGCAATGTTATCAGCTGAAAATATATTTTATATTAGTTTTACAGGATCTAATATTAGTAATTATTATCATGAGCAATCAATTGTTGTTAGTGAATTATTTAATTATATAGTAAATAGTCATAAAATATATAATCTGAAATCTTTAAATATAGATATGAATATTAAATTAATACAAAAACATATATATACATATCATAATGATATTTCTTTAATTAAATTAAAAAACTTTAATTTTTATGAAAATAGAAGTATAAAAAATTTATGTAAAAATTTTTTATTAGAAAAAAAAAATATAATAAATAATTTTAAATTTGTAAAATCATTAAAATCAATAAAATATAAAAATTTATCATTAAATGAATTATTTAGTTTTTATAAACATCCTATAAAATATTGGTTACAAAAAAGATTAAATATTTATTTTTATAAATCATATGATAAATTATCTGTTAATGAACCATTTATAGTAAATAATTTAACTAAATTTTATATTAAAAATAAATTGATAAATTATATGATTAATAAAAAAAATATAAATTTATTGTATGATCAAATATGCAGTATAGGTATAATACCATATGGATCATTAGGTAAATTATATTTTGATGAGCAATATCATAATGTATTAATATTATATGAAAAAATAAAAAAATTAATATATACAACTACTTATAGGGTGCATATTAATCTTTTTATAAAAAAAATAAAATTGTCAGGTAATATAAAAATTTATAAAAATAAAATAATAAAATGGTGTACTAACAATATTTCAAATACTGATGTATTATTATTATGGATCACTCATGTTATTTGTTGTTCAATTGGTTATCAATATGAAACTTATCTGTTTAGTATAAATCAAACTTGGCATTATTTGCCAATACATAGTGAGATAGCAAGAAATTTTTTAAATAAATTTATTATAAATTATAGGAATGGAATGAAATTACCTATATTTTTGTTAAATCGCACAGGAAGTGCTTGGTTTAATAGTTGTTTTGATAAAAATAAAAAAAAAATAAATTGGGATAAAAATTATCAAATAAAAGCTATAGACAATCTTATAAAAGCATGGAAAGGTAATAATTTTATTGTAGGAGAATGCGAAGATATATATATAAATAAGATAATAAATGTATTAAATACAAATACAATTAGACAAATTACTAGAACAGCAGCAAAATTTTTTACTGATCCCTTTGTATTTAATATAAATTAAATTAATTAATATAACATGGAACTTTTAAATTTAAAATTACCTATATTTAATACATTTTTAATAGAAGCATCTGCAGGATCAGGTAAAACATATACAATAGTGACTTTATATTTACAATTATTAATAGGTCATAATAAAGGAGAAAAATTTCAACCTTTTAATGTTGAAGAAATTTTAATTCTTACATTTACAGAAATAGCAATTATAGAACTTCGTAAAAGAATTAAAACCAGTATTTTTAATTTAAAAATAGATTGTATGAAAGGTGAAAAAACAAATAAATTAATAACTAATGTTAATAATTTAAATGATATATATACTTATTTAGTTAATGCAGAAAGAAAAATAGATGAAGCTCCAATTTATACTATTCATAGTTTTTGTAAAAAAATATTAGAATCCAATATTCTAACATCGAATTATTTATTTAAAAAAAATTTTATAAAAAATGAAATTACTTTATACAAAAATTTAGTTTGTGATTTTTGGCGACTAAATTTTTACTCATTACCTTTAGATATAATAAAATTGATAAAAATAAAATGGGTTAGTCCTGATCATTTATTTTATGATATTAAACCATTTATTCATAATAATTCATTTAAAATATTAGATGATATTAATATTGATATTAAAGAATCTATAATTAATAGATATTTTTTTATAATTAATTATATAAATGAATTGAAAACAAATTGGAAAGATGCAATTAATAATATTAATATTATTAATAATAAATTATCTTATTTAATTAATAAAATTAATAATTGGGCTAATTTTATTACTAAAGATTTTAGTATCCCAAAAGAAATAAATAAAGTTGAACATTTAATTTTAAATAGTAATTTAAACTACTACATAAAACATAAGTTTATTAAATTTTTTAATAAATTAAAAAAATTTAATAGTATTAAAATTTCATTATATAACTTGATTATACAAAAAGTTTTATTGGAAATAAAAAAATCTGCAAAAATAATAAAAAAAAGTACAAATTCTTTAGAATTCGATGATTTATTAATATATATGGAAAATATATTAAACAGTTATATAGGTAAAAATTTATCTAAATTTATTAGAAAAAAATATCCTATTGCAATGATTGATGAATTTCAGGATACTAATCCTCAACAATATAGAATTTTTCAACATATCTATAAATCTCATTATAAATGTGGATTAGTCTTAATAGCAGATCCAAAACAAGCTATTTATGGATTTAGGGGCGCTGATATTTTTAATTATATAAATATACGTAAAAATATAAATTTAATTTATACATTAAATAGAAACTGGAGATCTTCTCATAATATTATTATATCTATTAATGCTTTATTTAAATCTGTTAAAAATCCCTTTATTTTAAATGAAATTAGATATAAATCTATAAAATCTTCTAGTATAAATAAAAATTTAAAATTTATAATAAAAAAAAATATACAACCTGCATTTAGTATATATTTACATCCGAATAATAAGATATCAATAAATGAATATAAAAAATTTATGGCATTAAAGTTTTCTAATATTATTAGTTCATTAATTAATAATATTTTAAATAATGAAGCTTATTTTAAAACAAAAAGTAATAAAATTAAATTTCTTAAAATATCTGATATAGTTATTTTAGTTCGTAATTATAGTGAGTATTGTTTAATACAAGAAGAATTAATAAAGAAAAATATTTTATCTATATATACATCTAAAAATATTAGTATATTTTCAACACAAGAATCATTAGATTTAATGTATTTACTTAAAGCAATATTAAACCCAAAAGATATTAATACTTTACGTTGTGCATTAATTACTAAATTAATAGGATTAAATTCTATAGAAATAGATTTAGTTAATAATAATATTAAATGTTTAGAAAAAATAATAGATAAATTTATTAAATATAAAATATGTTGGGAAAATAATGGAATTGTATTTTTAATAAATAAAATTTTGATGGAAAATTTTTCTTTAACAGATAAATTAAATAAAAATAATAATGAATATTATTTAAATAATATATTACATTTAAGTGAATTACTTCATGAATATTATATAAAAGTAAATAGTAAATTTTTATTAATTCAATGGTTGGATTTTAATATTAATAATCCTGATATAAATGATATAAATCAGCATATTAAATTAAAGAATTCTAAATATTTAATAAAGATTATGTCTATACATAAATCTAAAGGTTTAGAATTTCCCATCGTATTAATACCATTTATTTCTAGTTTTAAACAACAAAAAATTCCATATTTTCATGATCGTCGATACTATAAACAAATTTTAGATCTTAATTATAAAAAATCTAACTTAGACCTATCAGAAGAAGAAAGATTATCAGAAGATATAAGATTATTATATGTAGCAATTACTAGATCTATATATCACTGTATCATTGGTATAGCTTCAGTTTTTTATAATACCAGAAAAAATACTAATATAAGTGATTTTCACAAAAGTGCGATTGGTTTTCTTATACAACAAGGACAACCATGTACTTATGAACAATTAAAAAATAAATTATCTTTATTATCTATAAAGTCTAAAAAAAATATATTAATTTTTTATAAATATAAAAACATAAAACCTATTGTTTATCCTATAAATAAACATAATATAGTTAATTCACATAAA
Organism: Enterobacterales bacterium; assembly: GCA_047692235.1. Taxonomy (GTDB): domain Bacteria; phylum Pseudomonadota; class Gammaproteobacteria; order Enterobacterales; family Enterobacteriaceae; genus JBLLJR01. The sequence continues at coordinate 124,023 of JBLLJR010000004.1, read as the reverse complement.
CAAAAACAATTTATAATACAAGATTTTTGGAAAATTACTAGTTATACTAATTTAATCAAACAAAATACTATTCTTTTGGATAAAAATAACGTACATAATGAATTTATTGATTTTAATTTAAAAGTAAGTAATACAAATAAATTAACTCAACATAATTTTCCACATGGCTCATATTATGGATTATTTTTACATAAATTATTTGAAATATTAATTTTTAATAAAACATATGATAATGAAATATTGTTAGATCAATTCAAATTATATAAAATTGATTTAATTTGGTTTGATATGGTTAAAGAATGGATTTTTAATATTATGCATGTAAAATTAGATAATAAAAAACTATCTTTATCTGTTTTAAAAAAAAATAATTATTATCCAGAATGGAAATTTTATTTATCTATTAAATCTAAAATTAACATATCTAAAATATATGAAATATGTAAAAAATACAGTACTTTTTTTAAATATTGTAATCAATTAAAACATAATATAATACGAGGTATGTTATATGGAGTAATTGATTTAATATTTAGATATCAGAAAAAATATTATATTGTTGATTATAAATCAAATTGGCTTGGTTTAGATATATCATGTTATAATAATGAAATGATGAAAAAATCAATTATCGAAAATACATATGAATTACAATATAATATATATACTTTAGCACTGCATAGGTTTTTATGTAATAAATTTAATAATTATCATTATCAAAAACATTTTGGAGGAATTTATTATTTATTTGTGAGAGGAATAAATATAAATAAACCAAATTATGGCATTTATTATAATTTACCAAAATATTCATTAATACATGAACTTGATCAACTCTTTTCATAGAATGAGCCAAATTTTGGTTTGTGCTAAAAATTTAAATTTATTAAATTCATTAGACATTTATTTTGCGCATATGATTTATTCATTAACTAAAGATATTGCTATAATGCTAGCTAGCGCATGTTTAAGTTTTAATTCAAATTTAGGTCATACATGTTTACCAATTAAGTATTTACAGTATAAATATTTATTTAATGGTAAAAATTTATATTTATCTAAGTTAGCTTTCATTGCAGCAGGAAAACCTTCTTTGCAGAAATGGAAAAAAATTTTTTTACATTCTAATGCCGTAGGAAATGGATATTGCACAAAACCATTAGTCATGGAGTTTAATTGTTTATATTTACATAGAATATGGATGTATGAAAAAACTGTTGCCTTATTTTTTAGTAAAAATATAGAATATACAATATTTAAAAGATTAAAAATTATTAATTATTTAAAAAAGTATTTTCCTAATCAAAGTAATAATAAAAATATAAATTATCAAAAAATTGCTGTTACAATATCAATGATTAGTAATATATCAATAATTTCTGGTGGTCCAGGAACAGGTAAAACATTTCTTATATCAAGAATATTATCAATATTAATTAAATTAAATAATAATTTAAATATTAAAATTGCGACTACAACTGGTAAATCTGCTTCACATTTAACGCAGTTTCTCAATGAAGAAAAAGATAATTTAAAATTTTCTAAAAAACAAAAATTAAAATTACCAAATAAAGTTGTAACATTACATAGATTATTAGGAGCAAAAAAAAATAATTTAAATATGTTTTATAATAATAAAAACAAACTTAATCTTGATGTACTAATAATTGATGAAGCTTCAATGATTAATCTATTTATTATGTATGCTATAATTTTAGCATTACCAAAAAATGCTAAATTAATTTTAATAGGTGATGCATATCAGTTGCCTTCAATTGAAACAGGATCTGTATTAAACGATATTTGTAAATTACATAAAATTGGATATAGCAAAGAACGTCAAATAGAATTAACTAAATTAACAAATTTTAATTTATTAAAAAAAAAAATAAAAAATAATTATCATCATCATATATCAGATAATATATGTTTTTTAAAAAAAAACTATAGATTCTTTAGTAAGTCAAAAATATTAAATTTATCTAATAAAATAAATAAAGGGAAAATAAATGATGTACTTTATTTATTAAAGAATAAAAAATTTTCTAATATTAAATATTATCAATTATCATCAAAAGATGACTATAAAAAAATGATATTTAATTGTGTAAATAATTACAAATTATATTTCACTTTAATAATTAATAAAAGTAATAAATTTGACATTATCAAGTCTTTTAGTAACGTTCGCATACTATGTGCGTTACGGGAAGGATCATTTGGTGTATCAAAATTAAATTATTATATAAAAATAGCATTAATAAAATTAAAAATTTTAGATATAAAATCTAATGATAAAATTTATGTAGGTCAACCTATTATTTTATTATACAGTGCGCCTCATCTCCAACTGTATAATGGAGATATAGGTATTTTTTTATATGATGATAATAAACAAATAAAAGCACATTTTTTAAAATTTAACAAAATAAAAATTGTTAATATAAATTTATTACCAGAATATGAAACAGCATTTGCTATAACAATACATAAATCTCAAGGTTCTGAATTTAAAAAAGTTTCCATAGTTTTCCCAAATACATTTATGCCAATTTTAACACGTGAATTATTTTACACTGCTGTTACAAGAGCTAAATTAAATGTATCAATTTATTCTAATGACAGTATTTTAAAACAAATAGTTTCCAATAAATCTAAAAGATTTAGTTGTCTTGCAAAAAAAATTAATATTTATACAAAAAAAATATAATAAAAATAAAATTTATATAGTTATATAAATTTTATTTACATATTAAAAAATATTTTAATCCTCCTAAAAACATTTGTATAGATATCATAATTAATACCAATCCCATTAATTTTTCTAAAATCTCAATACCTTTATTACTTAATAAATATAAAAAAACATTTGATAGCATCAATATTAATGATGACACTAGCCAAGCAATAAATAAGGATAAAAATAAATATTGCATATTGTGATATTGATACTTATTAGATAATGACATTAATGTTGCTAATACAGATGGACCAGCTATAAGAGGCATAGATAAAGGAATTAAAAAAGGTTCTTTATTTTCTAATAAAGAGTTATTTTTTTCTTTTTTTGATAAAAATATCATTTGCATAGAAATTAAAAATAAAATTACTCCTCCAGCAATAGAAACTATTTCAGTTTTTATATTAATGAACGATAAAATATTTTCTCCAAAAAATAAAAATGCAGTCATTATAAATAATGATATGAGCATTTCCCGTATTATTATTGCTAACCTACGGTTTGGATGTAAATGTTTTAATGTTGACATAAATATAGGTAAATTTCCTAATGGATCTATTATTAAAAATAACAAAACTGCATCTGATATTATACTATTCACTGTATTTTCCAAATAGTTAAATGTTTAAATAAATAAAAAATTTTTAATACAAAATTAAACTAAATAAGAAATTGTAATATATTTTTATATAAAATTTAATAAAAAATTAAATATATTTTATATATGATATAAACATCACTTTTTATAAAGTTTTTTTTAGTATAATTAAATTTTTAATAAAAAATAAAAAAATAAGGAATTTAATACATGAAAAACGTTGGTTTTATCGGTTGGAGAGGCATGGTAGGCTCTGTGTTAATTCAACGTATGATAGAAGAACGAGATTTTGATTTTATTAATCCAACTTTTTTTTCAACATCAATATATGGTAAAACTTTTATAATTAATAATTATTATTATTATATACAAAATTCTAATAATTTAGAAATATTAAATTCATTAGATATAATAATTACTTGCCAAGGGGAAAATTATACTAAAAAAATATATTTTAAACTTAGATCTATAGGATGGAATGGATATTGGATTGATGCCTCATCTTATTTAAGAATGAACAATGATTCTATAATTGTTTTAGATCCTGTAAATCAACACATAATTGAACAAGGCTTAAATAAAGGAATTAAAACTTTTGTTGGGGGTAATTGTACAGTTAGTTTAATGTTAATGTCTTTAGGAGGTTTATTTGCTAAAAATCTTGTAGAATGGGTATCAGTTTCTACATATCAAGCAGCTTCTGGAGGTGGAGCTAAACATATGTATGAATTATTAATGCAAATTAGTTTTTTGTATAACAAAATTGATAAATTATTAAAAGATCCTAAATTTTCAATTTTGAAAATAGAGCAAATAATAACAAGTATAACAAAAAATAAAAATTTTCCAACTGATAATTTTGGTGCCCCTCTTTTTTGTAGTTTACTTCCTTGGATAGATAAAAAACTAAAAAATGGACAAAGTAAAGAGGAATGGAAAGGTCAAGCAGAAACTAATAAAATTTTAAATTCTAGAAAGACAATTTTTATTGATGGATTATGTATAAGAGTAGGATCTTTACGTTGTCATAGTCAAGCTTTTACTTTAAAGTTAAACAAAGATATTTCAATAAATGAAATTGAATATATATTAAAAAGTTATAATGATTGGATAATTGTTGTACCAAATGATAAAGAATCATCCATTAATCATCTTACCCCTACTGCGGTAACTAGCACTTTAAAAATACCAGTTGGTCGTATACGTAAATTAAATATGGGTAGAAAATATATTTCTGCATTCACTGTTGGTGATCAATTATTATGGGGAGCTGCTGAGCCTTTACGTAGAATGTTATCACAATTAACAAAATAATATTTTTTAAATTTACAAATAAATATAATTACTTTTTTTAATTAAAATTATTTTAATATTTTAATCAAAATATATACTATCTATATTTATTCATTAAATATATAATTTTATTATATATTTAAATATAAATTTAATTACATTTTTTCTGTAGTTTCTATTCCTAATAAATTTAACCCCTTTTTTAAAACTCTGGAAGTTAATATAGATAATTTTAATCTACTGTTTATATTTTTTTTTGTTTTTGCTTGTAAAATAGGGCATTTTTCATAAAAAATAGAAAATAATACAGATAATTCATATAAATAATTACATAATAAATGTGGCATACCATAAATAAATATATTTATAATTGTTTCTTCAAATTGTAATATATGAATAGATAATTTAATTTCATAAATTGTTTCTAATTTAATTAATTCATTAAAAAAATTATTTTTATAAAAAATATTATTTTTATTAATAATAGATATTATTCTAGAGTATGCATATTGTATGTAAGGAGAAGTATTTCCTTCTAATGTAAGTATTTTATCCCAATTAAAAATATAGTTAGTAGTACGATTTTTTGACAAGTCAGAATATTTTATTGCTCCAATTCCAATTATTTTAGCAATTTCATTTAAATTTTTATAATTTGTATTTGGATTTTTTTTAATTATAAATTTACGAGCACGTTTTATTGATTCATTCAATAAATTTATTAACTTAATTGTTTTTCCTTCACGAGTTTTAAATGGTTTACCTAATTTATTTAACATCATACCAAACATATGGTGTTCTAAAGATACACTTTTAGATATATATTTAGCTTTTCTAGCAATTGTCCATATAGTTTTTAAATGTTGACTTTGTCTGTTATCAACATAATAAATAATTCTATTTGCTTTTAAAATTTTACATCTGTATTTAATACATGCAATATCTGTTGTAGCATACAAATATGCTCCATCATATTTTTTAATAATTATTCCCATAGATTCATTATTTTTATTTTTAAATTCATCTAGAATAACTACTACAGATTTGTTATGTGTTTTGGCTATCTTTTTTTTTTTTAAATCTTTAATTATATTAAATAAATCATCTTTATAAAAACTTTCACCCATAATATCAGAGTTTTTTAAAGTTATATTTAATTTATTATATATAATATTATTATGATTAATTGTTAAATTAACAATATGTTGCCAAATTTTTTGGCAATATTTATCACCATTTTGTAATTTTACAACATAATTTTTAGATAATTTAGAAAAATTATGATCTATATCATAATTTTTTTTTGCTTTTTTATAAAATTTATTAATATCATTTATTGATATTTTAGACATGAAAATATTGATATTATTTTTTATGATATATGCAATTAACATACCAAATTGTGTACCCCAATCTCCAATATGATTAGATCTAATTACTTTGTGTCCTAAAAATTCTGATATTCTAACAAATGCATCACCTATTATTGTAGATCTCATATGACCTACATGCATTTCTTTAGCAATATTTGGAGATGAATAATCTACTACTATGGTTTGTTTTTTTATAGAATTTATAATTCCAATATTTTTAGAATAAAAAATTTTATTAATAAATATAGATATTACATCTACATTTAAAAAAATATTTATAAATCCTGGGTCAATAACATCAATTTTCTTTATCATCGTACAATATTGTATTATATTTGCTACTTTATTTGCTAATATTTTAGGCGAAATATGATTTTTATTTGCAATAGACATTATACTGTTTATTTGATAATCACCAAATTCAAATTTAGAAGATTTTTGTAATTTTATTTCATCAATAAAAGTAATTTTAGATTTAATTAATAATTTATTAATTTGTTTTAATAATAATTTATGTATATTCATTTTAAATTTTGAAATAAATGTAATTTTTTGTTAAAAAAATTAAATTATTTATACGATATTTACATTGAGTAAATTAATATATAAAATTTTTAATTTTTTTATTAAAATAAAAATATTTTAATATTGTAAATATTAAATTAAATGAAAGAACCTTTATTTATGTGACATAAATAAATTATTATATAATTAAATTTTATTTAATTATATTAAATAAATTAATATCATAAATGTTACTTTAAATATTTATCAAATAAATATTAAAATAGGTTTATACAAAATGTCCAAAGGAATACTTTTTATTATATCTGCTCCAAGTGGAGCGGGTAAATCTAGTTTAATTTCAAAGTTGCTTACACAATACAAATATAATAAAAATATAAAAACTTCAATATCATATACCACTAGAAATATAAGACCTAAAGAAATTAATGGTAATCATTATTTCTTTGTTTCAGTTTTAAAATTTAAATATATGATTTCTAAAAATAAATTTTTAGAGTATGAAAAAGTATTTGGTAACTATTATGGTACTCCACGTTTGTTTATAGAAAAATCATTAAAAATGGGTTTTGATGTATTGCTTAATATAGATTGGAGAGGAGCAAATACAATAAGAAAAAAAATTAAAAATAATATTTGTAGTATATTTATACTGCCTCCATCAATAGAAGAATTAAACAAAAGGTTATATAAACGAGATCAATATAATGAGCAAAATTTAAATGAAAGGATAACATATAGTTCATTAGAAATGAAACATTATCATGAATATGATTATTTGATTATAAATGATAATTTTTATAAATCATTAAATGATTTAAAATCAATTATAAATGCTGTTAAATTAACAATTAATTATCAAAAGATAAACAATATACATTTAATTAATAATTTATTTTAATAAAAATTAATATATATTTATTTTAATTTTTTACTTACAATAAATTTATGATCAAATTGTTTTTCACAATATTGGCAATTCCATATTTTTTTAGATATATAATTTGTAATTAAAAATTTAGATGATATTGGTTCATTTCTAGTAATACAATTTTTATTTGGACAATCTATTATGTCAACAACATATTTTGGCAAAGTTGCTATTTTTTTCTTGACTATTTTATAATTATATATTGTATTTATTGTTGAATTTGTAGCATATACTTTAATTTTATTAATTTGTTCTTTATTTAGAAAATAATTATCTAATTTTAATATATCTTTAATTTTATTTTTTTTACTAAATAAATTTAAACATATAATAGATCGAATACTAGAGATATTAATATTACAAATAAATATTAAATTAATACCAACTTTGTATGGAATATGATCTATTATAGTTCCATTTTTAATTGTTTTTATATACAATTTTTCATAATTTAACATCATTAATCCATTTATATTTAATTATTTAAATTTGTTTATAATAAATATTATTTTTAATATTTTACTAATGTAAATTTAATTAATATTAAAAAAATTATTCACATGATAAAACTTTAGCTAAAAGAGCTTGTCTAGCAAATAAACCATTTTCTGCTTGTTGAAAATAATATGCATATGGAGTATGATCAACTTCACATGAAATTTCATCTATTTTGGGTAACGGATGAAGTATTTTTAAATTATTACGTGCTTCCTTTAGGGAATTAATATTTAATTTAAATTTTTTATTTATACTATCAAATTCAGATTTTTCTAATCTTTCTTTTTGAATTCTAGTCATATAAATAATATCTAAATATTTAATAATATCTTTTATATCACTATGTATACTATATTTAATATTTTTTTGATCTAACATATTTAATATACATGCAGGCATAGATAATTTATCTGGTGATATAAAATAAAACACATTTCTGTCAAATTTAATCATAGCTTGAACTAAAGAATGAACAGTTCTCCCGTATTTTAAATCTCCTATTATAGCTATATTAATATTATCTAAACGATGTTGTGTTTCTTGAATAGAAAAAATATCTAATATAGTTTGAGTAGGATGTTGATTAGATCCATCTCCAGCATTAAAGATAGGTTTATTGTTAGAAAACTCAGAAGCTAATTTTGCCGCACCTTCTTTTGGATGTCTTATGATAATAGCATCAACATATTTACTAATAACCGATATAGTATCTGCTAATGTTTCTCCTTTACCATTTAAAGCTGTGTTTTGAATATTAGAAAATCCTATTATTAACGCTCCTAATTTGTAAATTGCAGCTTCAAAAGACAACCTTGTTCTAGTAGAAGATTCAAAAAAACAACTAGCAATAATTTTATTTTTAAGTAACTTAGAGCAACCAAAATATTTAATTTTTTTGGTAGCAACTAATAAATATTCTAATTCATTTCTACTGAAATCATTTATAGAAATTATATGTTTTTTATATAGTGGATTTTTTATTTCAATATACCTTGATTTTAATAAAAATAGATAAAATTTTTTAAGTTTAAAAATTTACTATTTAAAATAGTATCAATATACCAAATTTATATATTATTTGTAAATATTTTATTTATAAACATCAATTAAAGATGATACTATCATAGCTTTAATTGTATGTAATCTATTTTCTGATTGTTCGAAAACTATACTATATTTTGATTCAAAAACTTCATTAGTTACTTCAATTCCTCCAAATAAATTAAATTCATTCATAATACGTTTACTTATAATTGTGTTATTGTCATGGAATGATGGTAAACAATGTAAAAATTTTACATTTTTATTTTTAGTTTTATTTATTAATTTCATATTAACTTGGTATTCTTTAAGTAAAGAAATTTTTTTTTTCCATAATTTTTCTGATTCACCCATAGATACCCAAACATCAGTATAAATAAAATCTACATATTTTATACCATCACATATATTTTCTGTAACAGTAATATTACCTCCTTTTTTTTTTGATATTTTTATACATGTATCAACAAATATTTTATTTGGCCAATAAATATATGGTGATATTAAACGCAGATCTAGTCCAGTTAAAGCTGCCGCTTCCATTAATGAATAACTAATATTATTTTGTGTATCTCCTATATATGCTAGTTTTATTTGATTAAATTTTTTTTTAGGCATATATTCTTTAATAGTTAATAGATCAGCTAATATCTGTGTTGGATGGAATTCAGTAGTTAAACCATTCCATATAGGAATTTTTGTATAATTAGCTAATATTTCTAATACCAATTGAGAATATCCCCTATATTGAATACCATCGTATATTTTATTTAATACTCTTGCAGTATCTTTAATAGACTCCTTATTACTTATTTGATTACCATTTAAACCTAAATAAGTAGTATTAGCACCTTGGTCAAAAGCAGCTATTTCAAAAGCACATCTAGTACGAGTTGAGTTTTTTTCGAAAATAAGTGCAATATTCTTCCCATATAATTGTTTAATTTCTTTTTTATGTTCTTTTTGTTGTTTTAATTTAATTGATAATATTAATAAATAATTAATTTCATCATAACTTAAATTCATTAATCTTAATAAATTTTTTTTAAATAATTTAACCATAAGTATATTTATCCATAAATTATATATTTAAGTTTTTATTTAAAAAGTTTATTTTTAATAGTTAAAAATATTAAAAAATATATAAAATATTTTTATATTATAAAAATTATATTTTTAATATATAAACAGTTTACATTATTTTTTAATATTTAATTAATATTAATTAAAAATATTTATAATATAAAAACATAAAATATCAATTATTATTTCTACAAATATTTATTTGTTGTTTTAAAAAAAATATTTTTGATTTATAATATTTATTAAGTTTATCAATTTCGTTTAAAATAATTAATTTTGAAGCACGATTAATATAGTTTGAATTATTTAATTTATTATTAATTCTTTCAATTTCATAATTAATCTTAATTAAATTATTATTAATTTTTAATATTTCATTTTTTTTATTTATATGATTTACATATATAAGTAACTCAAATCCATCAATTAATCTAGTGATGTAATCATTAGTATTTATAACTTCATCATTGTTAATAAATTTAATTTTATTAATATTACTTGCAGTTTTTAATAAAACTAAATTTTCGTTTAAACAATATTTAATAGAGTCATTCACATTTTTTAAATAAATTACTAATTTTTTTGAAAAAGGTAATTTCATATCTAATCTAACTGAACGTAAAACAATAATTATATTTTTAATTACATTAAAATTTTTACAATCTTCTGTGTATTTATTTGTTATACTATATTTAGGAAAATTACTTAACATTATAGTTTTTATTTTATATTTTTTTATTAATTTTATATTTTGCCAAATATTTTCTGTAATGAATGGAATTATAGGATGAGCTAATAACAAAATAGATTCTAATACATTTATTAATGTATATCGTGTTCCTCTTAATTGCATTATATTAGTATTATTTTTAATTGATAATTTAGCAAATTCTAAATACCAATCACAAAATGTATTCCAAATAAATTCATATAAAACAGATGTAGCTAAATCAAATCTATATTTATCCAAATATTCACTGAATATTTTTATAGTATTATTAAGTTCATTAAAAATCCATTTGTCTGATATAGATAATGTTTTCTGCTCACCTAATAACCCACAATCATAATTTATTGTATGTTTAAATACTAATTTACTTGCATTCCATATTTTATTACAAAAATTTCTATATCCTTCAAATATATTCATGTTTAATTGAATATTTCTTCCTTTAGAAGCTAATGACGCTAAAGTAAATCTAACAGCATCTGTACCATAAGATTTAATACCATTTGGAAATTTTTTGACTGTATATTTAATAATTTTATTTTTTAATTGCGGTAATAATAAATTTTTAGTACGTTTTTTTAATAAATCTTTCAAAGATATACCATCAATTAAATCTATAGGATCTATAATGTTCCCTTTAGATTTTGACATTTTATTACCTATTTCATCTTTTATTAAACCAGTTATATAAACTGTTTTAAATGGTATTTGTGATGCACCTGTTTTATCTTTAATAAAATGCATAGTTAACATAATCATTCTCGCTATCCAAAAAAATATTATGTCAAAACCACTAACTATAACATCAGTTGGATGAAATATTTCTAACTCTTTGGTTTTATTAGGCCATCCAAGTGAAACAAAAGTCCATATTCCAGAAGAAAACCAAGTATCTAAAACATCTTTATCTTGATGTAATATGGTAGTATCTTTTATTTGATTTATTTTCCTAATTTCTAACTCGTTATGACCAACGTATACATTATTATTGGTATCATACCAAGCTGGTATTCTATGACCACACCATATATTTCTTGAAATACACCAATCTTTAATATTATACATCCAATTTAAATATATATTTTTATATTGATTGGATACAAATTTTATTTTTTCTTTTTCAACAGCTAATATAGCTGATTTAGATAAAGTTCGTACATTAACAAACCATTGATTTAACAACATAGGTTCAACAATTGTATTACTTCTGTCTGTATATGGAATAACGGTTTTATATGATAAAATTTTATTTATACAATCAATATTGTATAATTTTTCTGTTATTTTTTTTCTTGCATTAATACAATTTAATCCTATTAAAAATTTTGGAATTTTATATTTTTCTAAATTATTTTTTTCAGAATTTTTATAAAAATTAAATATTTTTATATTTTTATTAATATTTCCACTTAATGTTAATATATTAATTAAAGGTAGTTTATGTTTTTTAGCTATATTAAAGTCATTAAAATCATGAGCGGGAGTAATTTTTACACAACCAGTTCCTTTATTAATATCTATTGATTCATCTCCTATAATAGGTATTATTCTATTAATTATAGGAATTATTACATATTTATTAATTAAATAATTATACCTATAATCGTTTGGATTAACAGCTAGAGCTGTATCTCCGATTATTGTTTCAGGTCTAGTAGTTGCTACTACTATATAATCTAAATTATTTAATGTTTTAATGTTATCTGATAACTTATATTTTATATAATAGATTTTAGTAATTATTTCTTTATTCTCTATTTCTAAATCGGAAATAGCAGTTTGCAGTTTAGTATCCCAATTAACTAAACGTCTATCTCTATATATAAGTTTTTCTTTATACATTTGTATGAATACTTCATTAACTGCTTTAGATATTTCATTATCTAAGGTAAATTTTTCTCTAGTCCAATCAACTGAATCACCAAGTCTACGCATTTGTTTTGTAATAATTTTTTTCGATATATTTATCCATTTCCACATTTTTTTATTAAAAAATGTGCGATTGTAATCTTTTCTTGTTTTATTTTCTTTTTTAAAAATCTGTCTTTCTATCATAATTTGCGTTGCAATACCAGCATGATCAGTTCCTACTTGCCATAAAGTATTTTTACCTTTCATTCGATTATATCTAATTAAAATATCCATAATAATTTGCTGAAAAGCATGACCTATATGTAATGTACCAGTTACATTAGGTGGTGGCATTATTATACAAAAATTTTTTTTACGGTTATAATTAGGTTTGAAATATCCTTTTGTTTCCCAATATAAATATAATTTTTTTTCAAAATCTTCAGGAGTATATATTTTTTTCATTTTTATAAATCTTTATTTATTTAAATAATTGAAATTTGGAATCCTAAATTAAGATATTGTTTATAACGCTTTCTTGCTAATTGCTTTAAAAATATTTGATGGGGTACAAAATCTATAATTTCATTAAAATCTAACATAAATTTTAAAACATTAGGTAATAAATTTATTAATAAATCCTTATATATGATACATGATAAATTGTTTCCCCATCCAATTAATATTGGAGAAATATTTGAATATTTGGAATTAATTAAACTATGGGGTAAAAAAGAATCTTTTTTATATGTCCATAATAGATAATCTATTTTTATAGCTTGTGTATATGAAGAACAAGCAATTAATATTTTTTTACCTTCTTTCCAAAAAAAATTTGATAAATTACATACTAATAGTTCGATATTATTATTATTTAAGACATTTATTTTGTTTTTTTTTAATAAATAAAATGTTATATGTTTCATAATATTTTAATGAATTAATATAAATATATATAAGTAAATTTTTATATATTAATTTCTATTTAATTTTTCTCTATTTAATAAAAATTGAGATAACAATCCTACAGGACGTCCTGTTGCTCCTTTATTTTTATCTTTATGCCAAGCAGTACCAGCTATATCTAAATGAGCCCAATTATATTTATTTGTAAATTTTGATAAAAAATATCCAGCAATAATTGCTCCGCCTAAATTGGAACCAATATTAGACATATCTGCAAAATTTGAATTTAATTCTTGATTTAATTCATGAGTTAATGGTAAATGCCATACATGATCTCCGGATTTATTAGAACAAGATAATAATTCATTTATTAGTGGATTATGGTTAGACATTAAACCAGTAAAATATTTACCTAAAGATATTGCACAAGCTCCAGTTAAAGTAGCTATATCAATAACAACTTCAGGATTAAATTTTTCAACATAAGTTAAAACATCGCATAATACTAATCTACCTTCAGCATCTGTATTTATTATTTCTACTGTTTTACCAGACATGGTTTTTATTATATCACCTGGTCTAATAGAATAACTATCTATCATATTTTCGCAACTAGCAATAATTCCTATAATATTTAAAGATAAATTAAGTTCCATGGCAGTTAGCAATGTACCATACACTGCTGCAGCACCACACATATCATATTTCATTTTATCCATATTCATAGATGGTTTTATTGATATACCTCCAGTATCAAATGTTAATCCTTTACCTACTAATATAATTGGTTTAACATTAGAAGAACATCCTTCGTAATGTATAACACACATTAATGACGGATTATTGGATCCCTTGCCAACAGATACATATGCATTCATGCCAATATTTTGCATTTGTTTTTCATTTAGTACTGTTAATTTTGTTTTTGTATTATATCTTTTTGTTAAAATACTAGATTGGCATAATAAATATGAAGAGTTACAAATATTTGGAGGAAGATTACCTAAATTTTTAGCAGCATTTATACCATTAGATATTGCTACACCATGTTTTATAGCGATTTTAGCTTGATCTATTTCACATACTTCTGATATTATAAATGATATTTTTTTCAATTTTAATTGGATATTATTTTTTTTCGTTTTTAATTGATCAAATGAATATAATGATTCATGTATTGATTCAATAGATTTTCTTATTTTCCAGTAAGTATTAATTTTTAATACATTTAATTCAATTAAATAAAAATCAATATTTGTTGATCCAGTATTTATTAATTTTTTTATAGATAAATAAACTATTTGTTTATATTTTAAGCTATCAAGTTCATTTTCATTTCCACAACCTACAATTAAAATTTTTTTATATGGAATGTTTGGTATATTATATAAAATTAAACTATTTCCAATGTAACCATTAAATTCACCTTGTTTAAGTAAATTGCTAATATATTCATTACTGTTTTTGTTTAATTGCGAAGCAGTTTTAGATAAATGTTCATTTTTAAAAATACCAATTACTGCACATGAATTATTCTCTATAGTTTGTTTGTAGTTTTTTAAAGTAAATTTCATTTATTCACCATAAATAAAATATTTATTTGTTATTGAATATTTATTTGAATAATTTAATTTATATATGTAATATATAATGATTATTATAGTATTTTTATGTGAAAAAATAAAAATATTATATTAAATATGTACATTTTTAAATTAAATATTATTTTTATATACATTTATAATGTAAATTTACTTAATTTTAATTAAGTATTTTATTTTTTATATATAAATTATTATTTATAACAATTAATTTATTGTTTATTTTAAATATTAAATAATTTATATATTTTAATAAAAATAAAAAGTAATATTAAAAATATTATATTTTTAAATATTTATTAAAAATTGACTTATATAATACTTTAATTTTAAAAGTTTATATTTTAATTGTATTTATAAAAACAAATAATATTTTATTATAGCCGAAGTGGCGAAATTGGTATACGCAGTTGATTCAAAATTAACCGCTATTAGCGTGCCGGTTCAAATCCGGCCTTCGGCATATTGATTTAATATATTTTTTTAAGTAAATATAAATATTAACTTAAAAAAATTTTTAACTTTTGTTAAATTATGAATTTATTATGATAATTAATAAATAAAACGAGTAAAATAATGAAATTAACGAAAGAAAATAAAAAAAAATTATATGTACCATATTATGGACAAATTTTATTAGAATTTCCTTTATTAAATAAAGGTAGTGCTTTTTCACTAAAAGAAAGAATAAATTTTAATTTAGAAGGATTATTACCTGATGTTATTGAAACTATTGATGAACAATCTGAAAGAGCATGGCGTCAATATAAAAATTTTCATACAAATATAGATCGTCACATTTATTTGAGAAACATTCAAGATACAAATGAAACATTATTTTATAAGTTATTAACAAATCATTTAGAAGAAATGTTGCCAATAATATATACTCCTACCGTAGGAGTAGCCTGTGAAAGATTTTCATATATTTATAGAAGAGCGAGAGGACTATTTATTTCATATAATAATAGAAATAAAATCAAAGAAATATTACAAAACTCTAATAAAAAAAATATTAAAATTATAGTTATTACTGATGGTGAGCGTATACTGGGATTAGGAGATCAAGGTATTGGAGGCATGGGAATACCTATTGGTAAATTATCTTTATACACAGTTTGCGGGGGAATTGACCCATCATATACACTACCTATCGTACTAGATGTAGGGACAAATAACAAACAATTACTCCAAGACCCATTATATATGGGTTGGAAACATAGTAGAATTTCTGGTACTAAATATATTGATTTTATTGGACATTGTATTAAAGAAATAAATAATATGTGGCCTAATGTATTATTGCATTTTGAAGATTTTTCACAAGAAAATGCAACTCCATTATTACATAGTTACAAAGATAAATTATGTTGTTTTAATGATGATATACAAGGTACAGCTGCTGTAACATTAGGATGTTTATTATCTGCAAGTAATTATATAGGAAAAAAATTAAATGAACACACAATAATATTTCTTGGAGCTGGATCTGCAGGATGTGGTATTGCTGAACAAATAATGTATGAAATGTGTTCCTTAGGATTAGATGAAAATGCTGCTAAAAAAAATATATTAATTTTAGATAGAAATGGTTTAATTACTGATAAATCAGAAAAATTATTAAATTTTCAGAAAAAATTTGCTTATTCTAGTAATGAAATATTTAATTGGAATTTAAAAAATAAAAATACGATATCATTATATGATGTTATAAAAAATAAAAGACCTACTGTATTAATTGGTGTATCCGGACAAAAAGGTTTATTTAATGAAAAAATAATTAGAAGTATGCATAAATATTGCAAAATACCTATTATTATGCCATTATCTAACCCAACATCATGTGTTGAGGCAACTCCAGAAGATATAATAAATTGGACTAATGGAGAGGCATTAATTGCTACTGGTAGTCCATTTAAGCCTGTTAAATTTAATGGAAAAATATATAATATTCCCCAATGTAATAATGCATATATTTTCCCAGGTATTGGATTAGGTATTATATCTTCTGGTGTAAATAGAATAACAACTTCTATGTTAAGTAAAGTTAGTAAAGTTTTGTCTTCATGTACTAAGAGTAATGAATTATTACCAAGTATTAATGATATACAAACAGTATCTAAATTAATAGCAACATCAATATGTAAATATTCACTTAAATCTGATATAAATCAATTATCAAGTAAAAAATTTAATAATAAGATAGAAAAAATTTTTTGGTTACCTGAATACAGAAATTATAAAAGAACTTCTTTTAAAATTTAATTTATAAAAATAAATATTAAAATTTTTATATTAATTTTAAATAATTATTTATCATTTTTAATAAATATTAAAAATATAATGCATTTATTAAAAATAAAATTAATTTTAAAAAACGGGAAAATTTAAATATGTCTAATAATATGCATTTTGCATTAATTAATGGACCAAATTTAAATACTTTAGGTATTCGTGAAACAAATATATATGGAAATATTTCTTTAAATGACGTTATAAAAAAATTAAAAATTCAAGCACGTTTATTAAAAATAAAACTTAGTACTTTTCAATCAAATTCTGAAGGTAAATTAATTAGTTATATTCATACATTAATTAAAACTAAAACAAATATAATATTAATTAATCCAGCATCATTTACACATACTAGTATTGGTATAAGAGATGCATTATTAGCAGTAAATATACCATTTATTGAAATACATATATCAAACATATATTCTAGAGATTCTTTTCGAAAGACATCATATTTTTCTGATATTTCAATTGGAATAATATGTGGTTTTGGAGTATATAGTTATATACTTGCGTTAAAAGCAGCACAACAATATTTATCTATAAATAAAAAATATTAATAAAAATATAAATTTAAAAGTTAGAATCTTATGTTCTAGTTTGTTTGTATATTTGATTCCATAAATTACGTTTAGCATTTATATTATTAATTAAAATATTCAAAGATGGTGTATATATAGATATGCCTTTAAAAGTTTTTATTGGGCTATAATTTATCCACCAACAATTACAATATATATTGTAAGAAAATATTTTAATTTCATCAAATGTTAATTGTTTAACTTGAGATAACATTATTTGTAAACTTATAATTACGTCTGTCACAATTGTATATTGTTCTAATGGGAATGGATCAGAAATTATTATGAAGTAATATTCATTAATATTTTTTAAAAATTTATTTTTTTTTAAAATATATCTTTCCTTTAATGTATATCTTTCAATCCCCATATATTTAAGTATAATTTCATTTTTTAAATTCATTTTTTTAATAAAAATTAAATATATAATGTAAATAAATAAATATAAATATTATTTATAATATAATATCAAAATTATTCGTAATTAATATTTAAAATATATTGAATTAAAATAAAATTGTTTTTTATTTTAAATTATATAAATTATTAATTATCTATTAGTAACATAATTTTCTATAAAACATATTTACATATGATACTATATATTATAGTAGTATATTTAGAAAATTAAATTTTTATTTATAATAAAATTATTTATATATATTTTAAATAATTAATTTACATATGTTATGTGTTAAATATTTATAAAATTTATATAATATCTATTATATTAGATAGATAATTCAAACTAAATAAGGAAATAATTTGTGCGTAATTACGAAATTGTTTTTATGATACATCCTGATAAAAGTAGTCAAATATTAAATATCATTGGTTATTATAAATCTTTAATTATTAATGCCGGAGGTAAAATTCATAGATTAGAAGATTGGGGAAGAAAACAATTATCTTATCAAATAAACAAATTACATAAAGCTCATTATGTTTTAATGAATATTGAAGTATCTATTAAAATAATTAATGAATTAGAAAAAAATTTTAAATTTAATGAATTAATATTAAGAAATTTAATAATTAAGGTTAATAAAGTAATAAAAGAAAAATCACCCATGTTAAAAACAAAACATGAATTAAATAAAAAACAAAACAAAAAAATTAGAACTAAATGAAATTAAAAGAAAATATTAAAAATTAAATTTTTTTATTTATATTAATAAATATAGTGTTTTTAATTAAAATAAAGTAGTTGTTAGTTATCAAAATAAATCATTTATATATTATTTTTATATATAAGGAGTTATAAATTATATGGCAAGATATTTTAGACAACGTAAATATTGTAGATTTACATCAGAAGGTATTGAAATAGATTATAAGGATATTGTTATGTTAAAAAATTATATTACTGAAAACGGTAAAATAGTTCCAAGTAGAATTACAGGTACTAAATCTAAGTATCAACGTCAATTATCTAAGGCAATCAAAAGAGCTCGTTATTTATCTTTATTACCATATACTGATAATCATAAATAAAATATATAAATTTTTATTTATATAAAAGGATTTAAACCATGATAAATGTTATTTTACTTACAAATATTATAAATTTAGGTAAATTAGGCGATGAAGTTACAATAAAAAATGGATATGCTAGAAATTTTTTAATACCTTTTAAAAAAGCTATTGTTGCCAACAAAGAAAACATAAAATATTTCAAATCATATAAAGCTGAAATTGAATTAAAATTAAATAAGATTAAAAAATTAGAAATTGAAAAATTTAATAAAATTAAAAAACTAGAAAGTATATCAATATATGCTAAAGCAGGAAAATCTAAAAAATTGTTTGGTTCAGTTAGCATCAAAGATATAGTAAAAACTATTAATTTATATGGTATTAAAGTTAATAAAAAAAATATACATTTACCTAATGGTAAATTACATGTGTTAGGTAAGCATAATATTAATATTAAAATTAATTCTGAACTAGTTACTAAATTTTATGTTAATGTACTTAACAAAAAGACTTAAAAACTATTCATATAAATTTTTATTTAATTTTTTTATTTTTTTATGCATCTCTTGTAATGAAATGATATTTTCAGTAGCATTTGAGCTAAGAGACATAACTGTAGCAATACTACCATTTAGTGTTGTGTCATAATGCACTCTATATTTTAATGCGCTATTCCTAATTAATTTAGAGTCTTCAATTGCTTTTTTCCCAGTAACTGTATTCACTATATATACATAGTATCCATTTTTTATTTTCTCATGGATATGTGAAAATCCTTCATGCATTTTATGAATAATTTTTGAATAAATTCCTGATTTTTTTAATATATTATAAGTTCCATATGTTGCGTATAATTTAAATCCATATTTAATAAGTTTATGCGCTATTTTTATAATACCATGCTTATCTTTATCACGTACAGAAATTAATACTCGTCCTGTTTTTTTCATATCTACATTACTACTAAGTAAAGCTTTAGAAAATGCTTCTGAAAACGTACGTCCAACACCCATGACTTCACCAGTAGAACGCATTTCAGGTCCTAAAATTGGATCAACATTAGGAAATTTATTAAAAGGTAACACAACTTCTTTAACTGAAAAATATGGAGGTATTATTTCTTTTAAAATACCTTGTTTATATAAAGAAATACCAACCATAACTCTTGCTGCAACTTTTGCTAAAGCTATACCTGTGGATTTAGATACAAATGGAACTGTTCTTGCTGCTCTAGGATTAACTTCAAGTAAATATATATTTGAATCTTTAATTGCAAATTGAATATTCATTAACCCTATAATATTTAATTCAAATGCGATCTTTTTTGCTTGAGTTTTCATTAATTTTTGTAAATTACTATTTACAGTATATGTTGGTAATGAACAAGCAGAATCACCTGAATGAATTCCGGCTTGCTCAATATGCTCCATTATCCCTCCAATAAATACATCAGTACCATCACAAATAACATCCATATCAATTTCTATTGCACCATCTAAAAATTTATCTATTAAAATAGGATATTTATTTGATGAAATGATATTTTGATTAAAATACTCAATTAAGTCCTGTTTATTATAAACAATTTCCATTGCTCTACCACCAAGAACATATGATGGTCTAATAATTATTGGATAACCAATTAATTTAGCTTTTTTAATTGCAACATTTAATGTATGAACTGTAGTATTGGATGATTGTTTTAAATTAAGAGCTTTAGTTATTAGTTGAAATTTTTTTCTATCTTCTGTTCGATCAATATTTTTAGGGCTAGTACCTAGTATTGGAACACCTGCATGTTCTAGTTCTTTTGCTAATTTTAATGGTGTTTGTCCTCCAAACTGAATTATCACACCATCGGGTTTTTCTATACGAATTATTTCTAAAATATATTCTAGGGTTAAGGGTTCAAAATAAAGACGATCAGAAATATCATAATCTGTAGATACAGTTTCAGGATTACAATTTATTATAATTACTTCATATCCATCTTTTCGTAAAGCTAATGCAGCATGTACACAACAGTAATCAAATTCAATTCCTTGCCCTATACGATTTGGACCACTACCTAAAATTATTATTTTTTTATTTTTTTTATTTGGATTTGATTCGCATTCTTCTTCATATGTAGAATACATATATGCTGTTTCAGTATCAAATTCAGCAGCACAAGTATCAACTCTTTTGTAAACTGGATGTATACTATATTTTATACGTAATTTACTAATTTCTGAAGCGGATTTATTAACTAATTGAGATATTCTGATATCAGAAAAACCCTTTTGTTTTAAATTAAATAAATTATCATATGTTAAATAATTTACTCCAATTTTAATAACTTTATTTTCTATATTTATTAATTCTTCAATTTGAGATAAAAACCAAGGATCTATATTGGTTAGTTTAAAAATAGTATTCAACGACATACCATAGCGAAATGCATCAGCAATATACCATATACGATTACTACCAGCATGTTTTAGTTCTTTACGTATAGTTAATATTCCCTTTTTATCATAAATATTAACTTTAGACTCAAAACCATATGAGTCTATTTCTAAACTACATATAGCTTTTTGTAAAGATTCTTGTTGAGTTCTACCTATTGCCATAACTTCTCCTACAGATTTCATTTCTGTAGTTAGCCTATCATTGATGCCAGAAAATTTTTCAAAATTAAAACGAGGTATTTTAGTTACTACATAATCAATAGATGGCTCAAAAGAAGCAGATATATTTCTGTTTATAGCATTATTCATTAATTCATCTAAAGTATATCCTATAGATAATTTAGCAGAAATTTTTGCTATAGGAAAACCAGTAGCTTTAGATGCTAAAGCCGAAGATCTTGAAACTCTTGGGTTCATTTCTATGACAACCATTCTACCAGTTGTTGGATGTATTGCAAATTGCACATTAGAACCTCCATTTTGTACATCTACTGCTCTTAATATCTTTATTGATGCATTACGCATTATTTGATATTCTTTATCTGTTAATGTTTGAGCTGGAGCAACTGTTATTGAATCTCCTGTATGAATTCCCATTGGATCTATATTTTCTATTGAACATACAATAATACAATTATCTTTTTTATCTCTTATTGCCTCCATTTCATATTCTTTCCAACCTATTAATGATTCATCAATTATTAATTCATTAATAGGAGATATATCTAATCCTCTTTGACAAATTTCGTTAAATTCAGCATAATTATAAGCAATACCTCCTCCAGAACCTCCCATAGTAAATGATGGTCTAATTATACAAGGAAAACCAATATTCTTAACAATAGATAAAGATTCTTCAATAGAATGAGCTATACCATAGCGTGCTGTTTCTAAATTAATATTTTTCATTAAATTATTAAAATTTCGTCTATTTTCAGCTTTAATTATAGTATTAGCAGTAACTCCAATCATTTCTACGTTAAAATTATTTAATATTCCATGGTTTTCTAAATCTAAGGCACAATTTAATGCTGTTTGACCTCCCATTGTTGGTAATAATGCATCTGGACGCTCTTTTTCTATTATTTTTGTTACTACTTTCCAATGTAAAGGTTCAATATATGTAATATCTGACATATCAGGATCTGTCATAATAGTAGCTGGATTAGAATTAACTAAAACAATTTTATATCCTTCTTCTTTTAATGCTTTACACGCTTGTACTCCTGAATAATCAAATTCACAAGCTTGTCCAATAACTATTGGACCTGCTCCTAAAATTAATATAATTTTTATATCATTACGTTTTGGCATTATTAAGACTCTTTTAATATTAATTTAAATTTTAGAAAGACGATAAAAACGAATAAGATCAATAAAGTGATTAAAAAATAAATTTGCATCATGAGGGCCAGGATTTGCTTCTGGATGACCTTGAAAACTAAATACTGGTTTATCTACAAAGTGTAAACCTTGTAATGTACCATCAAATAAAGATACATGTGTAATTATAACTGATGATGGTAATGTATTACTATCTACAGTAAAATTATGATTTTGTGTAGTAATGATTACTTTATTTGTTTGTATATTTTTAACAGGGTGATTACTTCCATGGTGTCCAAATTTCATTTTTATAGTTTTAGCTCCAATAGATAATGCTAATAACTGATGTCCTAAACATATACCAAAAATTGGTATTTTAGTTAAAAGAAACTTCTTTATTGAGTTAATTGCATAATGACATGATGCAGGATCTCCTGGGCCATTAGATAAAAATATTCCATCTGGATTCATAGATAACACTATTTTAGCAGAGGTTTGTGCTGGAACTACAGTTAATTTGCATCCATGGTCTACTAAAATTCTCATTATACTATGTTTAATGCCGTAATCATAAGCAACTACATGATATTTTAAATTATTTTTTTTAACATTATTAATTTTATTATTTATACTGATACTACCTTTAGTCCAAATATATTTTTTTTTTGTACTAACTAATTTAGCTAAATCCATGTCTTTCATATGTAAACAATTTTTAACTTTATTTTTTGCTAAATTTATATCTAAGTTATTACCTGCAATAATACATGCATTTTGTGAACCATATTTTCTTAGTATACGAGTTAATTTTCTGGTATCAATATTAGAAATACCTACAATTTTATTTTTCCTTAAAAAATTTGATAAAGATTCAGTATATCTTATATTACTGGAAATATTTGATAATTCTTTAATTACTAAAGCGTTTGCATGTATTGAATATGATTCATTATCTTCTTTATTAATACCAGTGTTGCCAATATGTGGATATGTCAGAACAATAATTTGATGAGAATAAGATGGATCTGTAATAATTTCTTGATAACCAGTCATTGATGTATTAAAGACTACTTCACCTGTTACAATACCTTCTATACCTATAGATTTACCATAAAATATGGTACCGTCTTCTAACATTAGCAATGCTGTTTTTATCACGATATTCTCCATAAATCTTAATAATAAAATTATTAATATTTAATTTTTAAAATATTATATTGTATAATATTCTTTAAGCAAATATCAATATTATAATTTATTTATAAATATAATTATTATATATTTAAAACATGATTCATATTAAAAAGACCTTGATTTTTATCAACTAACCAAATTGCAGCTTTAATTGCGCCATTAGCAAAAATTGATCTGTTTGATGATTTGTGTACGATTTCTAATCGTTCATTTTTTTTTATAAATAAAGCTGTATGTTCTCCTACTATATTACCTGCTCTTAAGCTAGAAAAACCTATATATTTACTTTTTTGTATGTTATTTTTTATGTTTATATTTCTATCAATAAAACATTTGTTAAAAGATACACCTAAAGTATTAGAAATAGTTTCTCCCATAGCAATAGCCGTACCTGATGGTTTATCTATTTTTTTTTTATGATGCATTTCAATAATTTCTATATCAGAATCTTCCCCTATTATTTTTGTTGTTTGTTTTAATAGTTTTAACATAACATTTAATCCTATACTAAAGTTAGGGCTTAAAACTATTGCAATATTTTTAGATATTTTGCTAATTTCTAATTTTTGTATTTTATTAAAGCCTGTAGTTCCAATAACAATTTTTTTATTATATTTTTTACAATTTTGTAAATATTCAATACTTGACGTAGGATGGGTAAAATCAATTAAAACATCGAAATCATTTTTTATTTTTGATAAATTATCAACAATTTTAACATTTAATTTATTTAAAATAGATACTAAACTAGTATTAATTTGATTTTTTCTATTATATAAAACACCTCCTAAAAAAATGTTTTTATTTTTAGTTTTATGTATTTGAATTATTTCTTTAATTATTTTAGATCCCATTTTCCCATTTATGCCTGAAACAGCTATTTTTATATTATTCACATTCATTTTAATAATTCTCATTATTTTATCAATTTAATATATAAGATATATATAAATTTGATATTTTTATCAAAATTTAATTTATTTATTTTAAATTAATTTAACACTTATTTTTAATTTTTTTGGGATATTAAATCTAATATTTTCTTTTTTACCATGTATTTCTGAAACACTTTTAGCTCCTAATAATTTAAGATATTTAATTACTTGTTTTATTAATATATCAGGCGATGATGCTCCAGCAGTAATCCCAATATTTTTACAATTTTTTAACCATGATTTTTTAATATCAGTAAAATCTTCGATTAAATACGTTTTTTCACATATATCTTTAGATAATTCTGATAATCTATTAGAATTAGATGAATTACTAGATCCAATAATAAAAACTACATCAGACTGATGTGCTAATATTTTTACTGCTTCTTGTCGATTAGTTGTTGCATAACAAATGTCTTTGGTTTTTGATGTTTTAATTTTTGGAAATCTTTTTTTTAGTTCTGCTAATATATCATTTACATAATCTATAGATAAAGTAGTTTGAGTTACACAATATAAATCATTGGGATTTTTAACATTAATAAGTGATACATCTTTTTTAGATTCTACTAAAATTATTTTTCCATTAGAACTAGTATATTGCCCTATGGTTCCTTCAATTTCTGGATGTCCATAATGACCAATAATTATTGTTTCAATATTATTATTACTAGCCATAATTACTTCTTTATGAACTTTTGTAACTAATGGACATGTAGCATTGAATATAATTAAATTTCTTTTATAAGCTTCTTTATAAATTGATTTTGATACACCATGTGCAGAAAATATTAAAACAGATTGAGGTGGTACATCAATAATTTTTTCAATAAATATTACCCCTTGTTTTTTAAAATTATTGATTACATATTTATTATGTACAATCTCGTGTTTTACATAAATTGGTTTTTTGTATATTTTTAAAGCATAATTAACAATTTGAATTGCTCTTTTAACTCCAGCACAAAATCCTCTTGGATTCGCTAATAAAATATGCATTTATTTACAACCTTAATTTATTTAAAATAAATTTATTTAAAAATATACATATTATTCCTGTAAAAATATAAAAATCAGCTATATTAAATAATGGAATATGCCAATCATAAATATGTATATCTATAAAATCTATAACTACTCCATAAAATACTCTATTTAATAAATTTCCTAATGTACCAGAAATTATTAATAAATAATAAACATTACTTATAAAAAATTTATTATGAGAATCTTTAAATTCTATAAAACATATTGCACACATAATGGCAGCAGATATACAAAAAAAATAATATTTAAATTGATTATTTGACAAAAAACCTAATGCTATTCCAGAATTATATGAATATATAATATTCATGTATGGATTTACTTTTATTAATTCTCCTAAAAGTAAATTTTGTGATATTAAATATTTTGCAAATATATCCCAAAACATCAATGTTAATATAATTGTCAAATAATAAATTTTTACATTATAAAATATTTTATTCATTAAATAAATTTTCTTTTTTGCCCTATACAAAACATATTTTTAAAACATCTTTTACATATTTCTAAATTCATTTTATTTTTATAAATATTTTTTACATAGTGCCAACATCTTTTACATTTAATACCTATAGCTTGTGAAACTACAATATAAAATTTATTGATAGATTTATTTTTTATATTTATATTATGTATATTTAAATATTTATAATGGTATATATCTATATAAGATACTTGAAATAAAAAACATAGTTCATTTTCTAATTTAGTAATTTGGTTAATAATATCAGTAGTAGCATATAATTTTATATGAGCATCTAAAGATGATTTAATTATTTTATTTAATCTCGCTTTTTCAATATATTTATTAGATTCATTACGTATATTTTGCATAGTTAACCAAAAATTATTATCAAATATATCATTAATTTTTAATTCAGATAATCCATTATACCATTCTTCAGTAAATACATATGAATTACGTTTTCCAGGTATAAATTGCCAAATTTCATTAGCAGTAAAAGACATAATTGGAGATATCCATCTAACAAGAGCTTCAATAATATGAAACATTGCTGTTTGACAGCTTCTACGTTCAAAGCTATTTTTTGGAGAAGTATATTGTCTATCTTTTATTATATCCAAATAAAAAGATCCAAGTTCAATTGAACAAAAATGTTTAATATATTTAACAACCTTTTGAAAATTATAATTTTCATACGATTTTATAATTATATTTTGAATTTTAGAAGTTTTATGTATTATCCATTTATCAATAAAGATCATATTTCTTATTAAAATAGAATTTACTTGGGGATTAAAATCAAATAAATTAGACAATAAAAAACGTGAAGTATTTCTTATTCGTCTATATATATCTGTTGTATATTTTAAAACTTCATCAGAAATTGTCATTTCTTTTGTATAATTTGTAGAAGCAACCCATAGACGTAAAATATCAGCTCCAAATTTATTTACTATTTGTTGTGGATTAATTACATTACCTAAAGATTTAGACATTTTTTTACCATATTTATCTACAACAAATCCATGTGTTAATACTTGCTTATAAGGAGCTATATTGTTAATAGCAACTGATGTTATTAAAGATGATAAAAACCACCCACGATGTTGATCTTCACCTTCTAAATATAAATCTGATTGTATTGTATTCAGTTCTTTACGAACTGGTAATATAGTACTATGTGTAGTACCAGAATCAAACCATACATCTAATGTATCTATAATTTTATTATAATATTTATCATCATTTCCTATAAAATATTTAGAATCAATTTCCCACCATATTTTTACACCGTGAACTTCCACTAATTTAGATATATGATTTATTATATCTAAAGTTTTTTTATGTAATAAATTTGTTTTTTTATGAGAAAATAAAGCAATAGGTACCCCCCAAAATCTTTGTCTAGAAATACACCAATCTGGACTTTTAGAAGCCATATTTAATATTCTATTTTTATTAAACTCAGGAATCCAAATTACATTAGATATTTCATGTATTGTTTTTTTACGTAAATTATTTCTTTCCATATTAATAAACCATTGAGGTGTAGTACGTAAAATAATTGGAGTTTTATGCCTCCAACAATGTGGATAAGCATGATTTATATTTTCAATAAATAATAAAGAATAATTATTGTTTAATAAAATAAAAATTTTTTCATTAATTTGGTTAATATTTAAACCATAAAAAAATGAATTTTTATTTTTTGTTATATAATAACCATTATTATTAATTTCATTTTTAATTTCTATATTATATTTTTTAGCAATTAAATAATCTTCAATACCATGAGATGGTGATATATGCACAATACCTGTGCCTTGTTCTAAATTAATATGTTTACTTAAAATTATTGGAACTTTAATGTTTAAAAATGGATGATAAAATTTTATATTTTTTAATATAGAACCATTTACATTTCCTAATATATTCCATTTTTTTATCTTTTTTTTACAAATAAATTTTTTAGTTAAATATGATGCTATAATATATCCTTTTCCATTTATATCAATTAAGTCATATTTATAATTAGGATTTATTGCAATTGCTTTATTAAATAAAAGAGTCCATGGTAAAGTAGTCCAAATAATACATGATATTGATTGTAATATCGTTAATACATTAAATATTTTCAATATTTTCTTTATGTTACTCGAAATAAAAGTAACATAAATAGATTTTGTATCTATATTTAAATATTCAACTTCTGATTCTGCAAGAGTTGAACAACAATTAATACACCAATGTGTTGGTTTTTCTCCTTTATATATATATCCATTATTTACTATTTTACCAAATGTTTTAATAATTTTAGATTCAGTGATAAAATCCATTGTTAAATAAGGATATGTCCAGTTTCCCAATATTCCTAAACGCATAAAATCTTTCTTTTGTTTTTTTATTTGCGTATATGCATATTTACGACAATTTTCTCTAAAATGCATATAATTTTTGTTATTTTTTAATGTACCATTGTACATATTTTTTTCAACTTGTAATTCAATTGGTAATCCATGGCAATCCCACCCTGGGATATAAGGAGCATCAAAACCCATTAAACCCTTATATTTAATTATAATATCTTTTAAAATTTTATTAACTGCGTGTCCAATATGGATATTGCCATTTGCATATGGTGGACCATCATGTAAAATAAACTTTTTTTTATTATTTTTTGAATTTCTTACTATTTCGTATAGATTAGCATCTAACCAAATTTTAAGAATTTTAGGTTCATTTTCTGAAAGATTACCTCTCATTGGAAATTTTGTATATGGTAAATTTAAAGTATTTTTATAATTAAACATTTTATTTTTCAGTTACCGTATTGTTAATATTTAGGTTTATATCTTTTATATATAAAATATCATTAGATATTTGCTTTGTTAAATCTTCTATTGAATTAAATTTTTTTTCATTTCTAATTTTTTTTATTATTACAATATCGATATATAATCCATAAATATTAATAGATACATCTATTAAATGTACTTCTAATGTTTTTTTATTACCATAAATTGTTGGCCTATATCCGATATTAGCAACACCATATAATGGATATGTAAATATCCCATTAACTTTAACTATATATACCCCATTTATAGGTAGTTCTTTATTTTTTAAAGAAATATTAGCTGTAGGAAAACCAATTGTTCTTCCAAATTTTTTTCCATGTATAACCCGTCCTGAAATACAATATTGGTGACCAAGCAACTTGGTAGCAAATGAAATTTGATCTTTATATAATGCTTTTCTTATTAGTGTACTACTAACTTTCTTGCAATTTTGTATTTGAGTAGATATGTTAATAACTTTAAATCTGTAATGATTACCCAATTTTTTTAATAAATTTATATTTCCATAACGTTTATAACCAAATTTAAAATCGTTACCCACAATTATACATTGAATTTTTAATTTTTTTACTAATACATTTCTAATAAAATCTTTTCCTGTGATTAAGGAAAAAGATTTTTTAAATGGTATACATAGTATGTAATCTATTTTTTCATATTTAAAATACTTTATTTTATCTCTTAATCTTGATAACCTTAATGGTGCAGATTTTTTTAAAAAATATTCTTGAGGTTGAGGTTCAAAAATTATAAGCATAATTGAGGAATTATACTTTAATTTTTCATTTTTTAAATTTGATATTAAAGATTTATGTCCAATATGAAATCCATCAAAATTACCAATAGAAATTATACATTTCTGATGACATGGTTTAATGTTATGTATGCCTCTAATTAATTTCATAATATATCCAAATAATAATTAAATTAAAGTAAAAAATTTTATTTTGTAGAAATATAGCATATATTAATTATTTTTATACATATACAAATAATATTTTTCTTATTTGTATTTTAAACTATGTATACTGAATCAGTAAGTTTTATTAATATAAATTCAATATAGGATATAAATATTATGGCAAATATTAAGTCAGCTAAAAAAAGATTTATTCAATCGGAAAAACATCGTAAAAATAATGTTCGTAATAAGTCTATGATTAAAACTTTTATTAAAAAAGTAAATTTACTAATTTTATCTGGAAATAAAAAAAATGCAAAAGTTGCTTTTTTTAATATGCAACCTATTTTAGATAAACAAGCTAATAGAGGATTAATTCATAAGAATAAAGCTGCTCGTTATAAATCAAGATTATGGAAAAAAATAAATCACATGTAGAAAATAAAATTTTATTTTAAAATTAATAAATATTTTATTTAAAACTTTTAAATTTATAATTTAAATATCTTAATAACTAATATATAAATTTAATTCATATATTAAAAAACATATATTTAGTTTATTTTAATTAAAACTACCAGAACTTAAAACTGGTAGTTTTAATTTATATAATATTAATTATGTGTCAAATTATCAAAGAATTTTTTTACTCCATTAAAAAAATTAGTTTCTTTAGGGTTATTATATTCTTTATTTCTATCGCTAAAACTTTTAGATAAATTTTCAAATAATTTTTTTTGTTTTTCATTAAGATTAGATGGTGTTTCCACAATTATTTTGCACAGTAAATCACCTTTATTTTGATTTCTTACTGATTTGACTCCTTTATTTTTTAGTCTAAATATCCTGTTAGTTTGTGTTTCAGGAGGTATTTTAAGTTTTACTTTACCGTGTAATGTTGGCACTTCAATGTTTCCTCCAAGAGCAGCTATAGAAAAATTAATTGGAATTTCACAAAATAAATTATTTTCTTCTCTAGAAAAAATATGGTGTTTTTTCACATATATTTTGACATATAAATCTCCATTAGAATTACCATATTCTCCAGCTTCGCCTTCTCCGGATAATCTAATTTTATCTCCTGTATTTACTCCAGATGGTATTTGAATTGATAATTTTTTTGATTTTTTTATTCTTGTATTACCATAGCATTTTAAACATGGGGTTTTTATTAATTTACCCTTACCTTGGCATACATGACATGTTTGTTGAACCGTAAAAATTCCTTGTCTCATTTGTAATTGACCATAACCATTACATGTTCTACAATTTTGAACATTAGTACCTGGTTTTGTTCCACTACCATTACATATATTACATTTAGTTAAAGTAGCAATATTTATCTCTTTTCTAATACCAAAAACTGATTCTTCTAAAGTTAAATTTAGATTATATTGTAAATCTGATCCACGATTTGATTTTCCTCCATGCTGATTTCCAAAAATATCTCCAAAAACATCTCCAAAAATATCACTAAAATCAGTTTTATTAGCTTGACTATTATGACCATATTGAAATGCTGAATGACCATATTGGTCATATGTAGATCGTTTTTTAGGATCAATTAATATTTCATATGCTTCTTTGATTTCCTTAAATTTTGCTTCCTTTTCTTCATTTCCTTGATTACGATCTGGATGAAATTTGATAGCTAATCTTTTATAAGCGTGTTTAATTTCACGTTCTCCAGCTGTTCTAGATACACCTAATGTTTGATAATAATCTGTTTTTGCCATTTTACTCTCTTGTTATATAACTTATAACAAAACTTTATGTTAAAAATTATTTATTTTTATGTATAAAGTAATAAATTATTAAATAATAAGTATTATTAAATTAATATATTTTATTTTTTATCTTTTACTTCTTCAAATTCTGCATCCACTGTATCAGTATCTGTTTTTTTATTATTATTATTATTACTATCTTTGGTGTTACTGGATGGTGATCCATTTAATAATTTACTAGATGATGTAATAAGATCTTGTA
This sequence comes from Enterobacterales bacterium, assembly GCA_047692235.1. GTDB lineage: Bacteria > Pseudomonadota > Gammaproteobacteria > Enterobacterales > Enterobacteriaceae > JBLLJR01. The sequence goes on along the minus strand of JBLLJR010000004.1, from coordinate 91,335 downwards.
TTTTAGATTCAATATCTTTTTGATTATCACTTTTTATTGCAGCATCAAGATTAGATATAGAATTTTGAATTTCTTTTTTATCATTTTCCTGTAATTTATTACCTATATCATTTAATTTTTTACGAGTACTATGTAAAAGATGATCTGCTTGATTTTTGACTTTTACTAAAGATTCAAATTTAAGATCAGATTCAGAATGTATTTCTGCTTCATGTACCATTTTTTGAATTTCTTTTTCATTTAATCCTGAAGAAGCTTGAATTGTAATTTTTTGTTCTCGACCACTATTTTTATCTTTTGCTGAAACATGTAAAATTCCATCAGCATCTATATCAAAAGTTACCTCTATTTGTGGAATACCTCTCATAGCCGGTGCAATACCATCTAAATTAAATTGACCTAAAGATTTATTATCTAAAGCTTTTTTTCTTTCACCCTGTAATACATGGATAGTAACCGCAGATTGATTATCTTCTGCAGTAGAAAATACTTGACTATGTTTAGTTGGAATTGTGGTATTTTTTGAAATTAAAGGAGTCATTATTCTACCCATTGTTTCAATACCTAATGATAATGGTGTAACATCTAATAATAATACATTTTTAACATCTCCTGCTAAAACTCCTCCTTGTACAGCAGCTCCTATTGCCACGGCTTCATCTGGATTTACATCTTTGCGTGGAACTTTACCAAAGAATTCTGAAACTTTTTTCTGTACTAATGGCATTCTAGTTTGTCCACCAACTAATATAACATCTTTAATATTAGATATTGATAATTCAGCATCTTTAAGTGCTAATTTTAATGGCTCTAATGTGCGATTAACTAAATTTTCAACTAAAGATTCTAATTTAGCTCGTGTTATTTTAATATTAATATGTTTTGGACCAGTTGAATCAGCGGTAATATATGGTAAATTAACATCTGTTTGTTGAGATGAAGATAATTCTATTTTAGCTTTTTCAGCTGATTCTTTAAGACGTTGCATAGCTAAAGGATCATTACATAAATCAATACCTTGATCTTTTTTAAATTCTTTAACTAAATAATTAATTAAACAACTATCAAAATCTTCTCCTCCTAAATGTGTATCTCCATTAGTTGATAACACTTCAAAAGTTTTTTCATTATCTACATTATCTATTTCTATAATAGAAATATCAAAAGTTCCACCTCCTAAATCATAAATAGCAATTATATTATTTCCAGTTTCTTTATCTAATCCATATGCTAAAGCAGCTGCTGTAGGTTCATTTATAATACGTTTTACATCTAAACCCGCTATACGACCAGCATCTTTTGTAGCTTGACGTTGAGTGTCATTAAAATATGCAGGAACAGTAATAACAGCTTCTGTTATAGGAGAACCTACGTAATCTTCAGCAGTTTTTTTCATTTTTTTTAAAATTTCGGCAGAAATTTGAGGAGGAGCTATTTTTTGATTTTTTATGTCTATCCAAGCATCTCCATTATCTGATGATATAATTTTATATGGCATTATATTAACATCACGTTGTACTTCTTTATCGTTAAATCTTCTACCAATTAATCTTTTTATTGCAAATAATGTATTTTTAGGATTAGTAATAGATTGTCTTTTAGCTGATTGTCCAACTAAAATTTCATTTTTTTCAGTATAAGCAACCACTGAAGGAGTAGTACGATCTCCTTCGCTATTCTCAAGTACTTTTGGTTTATTACTATCAATTATTGCAACACAAGAATTTGTAGTTCCTAGATCTATTCCAATTATTTTGCCCATTTTTAAAACATCTCCATTATAAATTTGATTACTCTCATTTAGAATAATATATGGACTAAAATACAATTTTTCAAGATATAATATGTTATTTGTTAATATATAATTAAATATTATATAAATATATTTTTATTTATACTAATTTAGTAATAATTTTTTCTAATTTTTCTTGATCATTAGCAAAATTACAAATACCTTCAGATAATTTATTTACAGCCATAATATTTGAATTATGTTCCCATAAAAATTTACTTTCAGTTAATTTTTTTTCATTTAGTTTTTTAATTTTTCCTTTATAAAATAAATTTTTTAGTATCTTTCCTTTAACAGACGATAGTTGTTTTAATAGTGTTGGAGAAATAGTTAAATAATCACAACCAGATAACGCAAGTACTTGATTAATATTTCTAAAACTTGCCCCCATAACTAAAGTATTATATCCATGTTTTTTATAATAATTAAAAATTTTAGTAACAGAAATTACACCAGGATCTTCTTCTATTTTAAATATTTTTTTATTTGTAATAAACATATACCAATCTGATATTCTACCAACAAATGGAGATATTAAATATACAGAAGATTCAGCACAAGCTTTTGCTTGTGCAAAGGAAAATAAAAGAGTTAAATTACATTTAATACCTTCTTTTTCTAATAATTTAGCTGAACAAATACCTTGCCATGTTGCAGCTATTTTAATTAGTACTCTTTTTTTACTAACTCCTAAATAATTATATATTTTAATTAATCTTTTTGCCCTTATAAAACTAGCTTTTGCATCATATGAAAGTCTAGCATCTATTTCTGTAGAAATATGACCTGGTATATATTCTAATATTTTTTTACCTATACTAACTATTAAATAATCAGTAATATACTTAATTTTATCTTCTTGTTTAAAATTATATTTTTTTACCCATTTTATTGCTTCATCAATATAATTATTATATTGATTAGTTTGGATCGCTTGCAATATAAGAGATGGATTAGTTGTTGCTCCTATAGGTTTATAATAATTTATTTCATTAATGTTTGCTGTATCAACTACTATTTTAGTAAATTTACTTAATTCTTCAAGATTATTTTTTATCATAATTTTTTATAATTTATTTGAATTATTTTGATATTTTTTAAAATAAATAATTTTAATTATAAATTTTTTTATAAATAAATTTCACAATGTTATTTACATTAATAAATGTTTTTTTATTTTTAGCTCTATTTTTATATTCTATTTGATTTAATTTTAAATTTTTTTCACTAATTACTAATATATGAGGTATACCTATTAATTCTATATCTGTATACATAACTCCAATGTTTTCATTACGATCATCTAATAAAACGTCTATATTTAAATTCAATAAATCTAAATAAATAGCATTTACTATATTACATACTAAATTAGATTTATGTAGATTAATTGGTAATATTGCTACATTGAATGGAGCTAAAACACCAGGCCATATAATACCATATTCATCATAATTTTGTTCAATTACTGACGCTATAGTTCGCGTTAATCCAATACCATAACAACCCATCATTAAATATATATTTTGACCTAATTTATTTTTTACAGTTGCTGATATTTGTTTTGTATATTTTGAACCTAATTGGAATATATGTGCAACTTCTGTGCTATTATTATCTGATACATTATTTGTGTTATACAAATTAAATTCAGTATTTTTTTTTAAATCCATTATTAATGGTAGTTCAATATCTCTACCCCAATTAATTCCAAAAAAATAATTTTTATCTATATTAGCACCAGCTACAAAATCACTCATAACTGATACACTTGAATCAATAATCATAGGTAATGATAAATTAATTGGCCCTATTATATCAGAACCTACAATATGTTTTATTTCTTTATTAGAAGCAAATGTTAAAGGTAAAAAAATTTGAGATAATTTTTCTATTTTTTTATAATCAAATTTATGATCTCCTCTTATTATTAATACTACAAAAGTATTTATTTTAGTTTTTATCATAATAGTTTTTATTGTTTGTTTAATATTAATATTAAGTTTTTTAAATATACCTTTATTTAGATATAAATCATTAACATTTATTAAACGTAGTTTTTCTTTGGGTAAATTTATTAATTTATTTTTTAATAAAAAATTATATAAATAATTAGTTTTATTAAAATTTTTTAATATTTTTTTTTGATTTGTTTTAAATGCACGAAATTCATGCGATATAGATCCACCTATTAACCCTGAATCAGCTTGTAATAAACAGACTTTTAAACCTATATTATTAAATATATTTCTATAAGAATTACACATAACACTATAAATATAGTTCATTGAACTTTTATCTTGATGAAAAGAATAAGCATCTTTCATGATAAATTCACGTGATCTAATAACTCCAAATTGAGGTCTAATTTCATCACGAAATTTAGTTTGAATTTGGTATGTAATAAATGGTAATTGTTTATATGAATGTATTTCATTATGTATTATTTTAGTTATTAATTCTTCATTAGTTGGACTAAGAATATAATTACGATTATTTCTATCTTTTAATGTTAATAATTCTCGCCCATATTGTTTGCATCTTTTACTTTTTCCCCATAAATCATATGGTTGTAATACAGGCATTAAAATTTCAATAGCACCTATATGATTCATTTCTTTTATTATAATCTTTGTAAGATTACGTAATACTCTTAACCCAGTTGGCATCCATGTATATAAACCAGACGATAACTTTCGAATCATTCCTGATCTAACCATTAATATATGACTTTTTGTTTCTGCATCTGATGGATTATTTTTGATAGTAGCTAATAAATATTTAGTAGTACGCATTTGTATCATCCACATAATAAAATTATGTAATGTTTTAAAAAATAAATTAAATAAAACTTATAAAACTTATATTTTATATCTATTATAAATAGATTGTTTAATTAAATTAATATACGTTTATTACATAACGTTTTGTATAATATATTTATATTTAAATTTTTATAAATATTTAATTATACATATAATAATTTTATTTTTTATGAATGTATAATTTGAATTATAAAAATTATTATTATTAAAATAATTAATATATTTATAAATATTTTTTTCATATTTTCAATAAAAATATAGTTTCTAACTATCTAAATAATTTTAAAAATAATTTTTTAATCAAATTTAAATATACTTACATTATACCATTTTGTAAAAGATTATATTTATTTATATAAATTTTAGTTAATTAAATAATTTCAGTAAAATTTTTTATAGGTTACTAATGATTAATAATAAAGATAAACAAAAATGTTTAGCATTCACTATAGATAAAATTGAAAAACAATTTGGTAAAGGTTCAATAATGTTATTAGGTCAAAATAAATCTATGGATATAGAAACAATATCAACTGGTTCTTTATCTTTAGATTTAGCTTTAGGTGTTGGTGGTTTACCTATGGGTAGAATTGTTGAAATATATGGGCCAGAATCTTCTGGTAAAACTACTTTAACATTATCAATAATTGCATCAGCCCAAAGAGCTGGTAAAACATGTGCTTTTATTGATGCAGAACATGCTTTAGATCCAGTGTATACAAAAAAATTAGGTGTAAATATAAATAGTTTAATTTGTTCTCAACCTGATCATGGAGAGCAAGCATTAGAAATTTGTAATATACTTACCAAGTCTAAATCAGTTGATGTAATTGTTATAGATTCTGTAGCTGCATTATCACCTAAAGCTGAAATTGATGGATTAATAGGAGAAACTCATGTTGGATTAGCTGCTAGAATGATGAGTCAAGCTATGAGAAAATTATCTGGTAATTTAAAAAATTCTAATACATTATTAATTTTTATAAATCAAATTCGTATAAAAATAGGAGTAATATTTGGGAATCCAGAAATTACAACTGGAGGTAATGCACTGAAATTTTATTCAACAATTAGATTAGATATTCGTCGTATTGGATCAGTTAAAGCAGCAGATACAATTATTGGTAATGAAACTAGAGTAAAGGTTGTTAAAAATAAAGTTGCTGTACCTTTTAAACAAGCAGAATTTCAGATTATATACAATGAAGGTATAAATAAATATGGAGAGTTAATAGATTTAGGGATTAAAAATATGATTTTAAATAAATTAGGTACTTGGTATAAATATAATACGATCAAAATGGGTCAAGGCAAATATAATGCTTGTAGTTTTTTAAAAAAAAATAAAAATATCGCCTTAGAAATAGAAAAAAAATTAAGATCTTTATTATAATAAATACTGTATTATTTTTACTAAAATTAAATTTTTTTATCAGTATATGACTTTCATTATTAATAAACAATTATATTTAATTTATATATATGTTAAAAAATATATAAATATATAATTTTTTATATTTAAATATTTTTAAAAAAATTTTTGGAGTAATAATGCTCAGAAATATGAATGAAATTCGTAAATTATTTTTAAATTATTTTAATGAAAAAAAACATGAAATACTACCAGGTAGTTCTATTATTCCAAATAATGATAAAAGTATATTATTTACAAATGCTGGAATGAATCAATTTAAAAATTCATTTCTTGGTTTAGAAAAAAGAAATATAAATAAAGTAGCTACATCACAACTTTGTATAAGAGCTGGTGGAAAATATAATGACTTATCTAATGTTGGGTATACAGGACATCATCATACTTTGTTTGAAATGTTAGGTAATTTTAGTTTTGGAGATTATTTTAAATATGAAGCAATTAAATATGCATGGGAATTATTAACTAGTAAAGAATGGTTAAATATTTCAAAAAATAAATTATTAGTAACAGTGCATTACACTGATAGTGAATCTTATGATATTTGGTTAAATGATATATGTTTACCACCAAATAGAATAATTATTATAACTGATACAAATAAAATAACCTCTGATAATTTTTGGAAAATGGGTAAAATTGGCCCTTGTGGACCATCTTCTGAGATATTCTATGATAGAAATCCTGATATAAACTATAACATAAATATTAAACATAATATAAAAAACAAAAATCGTTATCTTGAAATCTGGAATTTAGTATTTATACAATTTAATTTAGAAGATGATGGAACATTGACAAAACTTAATAAAAAATCAATTGATACTGGAATGGGATTAGAAAGAATTACATCTATAATACAAAATGTTAATTCAAATTATAAAATAGACTTTTTTAAAAATTTAATTATTAATATTGCTAAAATTATTAAAACTAATAATTTAACACATAAATCTTTATGTGTCATTGCAGATCATATGCGTACTTGTATATTATTAATTAATGCAGGAGTCATTCCATCATTTGAGGGAAGAGGTTATGTATTAAGAAAAATTATAAGAAGAACAATAAGACATGTATATAATTTAACAAATATAAGTAACATTTTTTTATATAAATTTGTACCAATTTTAATAAATTTCATTAATAAAAATATCATTAATATTTCATTAAATGAAAAAATAATAACAGAAATATTAATAATTGAGGAAGAAAAATTTATTAAAACATTAAATAAAGGTTTAATTTTATTAAATAAAAAAATAAGTTATTTAGATGATACCATTGTAAATGGTAAAATTATTTTTGAAATGTATGATACATACGGTTTTCCTTTAGATTTAACAATTGATATTTGTAAAGAAAAAAATTTATATCCAGATATAGATGGTTTTAATAAATTAATGAAAATTCAAAAAAATTTATCAAAATCATCAAATGAATTTTTTATTAATTATAAGTATTTATCTTTTCTAGATAAACCTACAATATTTGTAGGTTATGATAATTTAATACATAAAAGTAAAGTAATATTATTATTATGTAATAATAAATTAACTAAATGTATTAAAAATTCAAATGATTCTATAGTTTTTTTAAATGAAACCTCATTTTATTGTGAATCTGGAGGTCAAATTGGAGATATTGGTATTTTAAAATTTAATTATGGATATTTTAATGTTACTAATACAAAAAAATATGGTAATGCATTTGGACATTATGGGAATTTAATTAAAGGTAAATTAAATATAGGAGATAATGTAACAACGCAAGTTAATCATTTACATAGAAATGATGTTTCTAAAAACCATTCTGCAACTCATTTATTAAATTCAACTTTAAAAGCAATATTTGGAGAAAATATTGTTCAGAAAGGTTCTTTAATTAATAATAAACGTTTGCGTTTTGATTTTACAAAGAATGAACCTATTAAATTAAATGAAATTAATATAATAGAAAATATAATTAATAAAAAAATTATGGATAATTTATTAATAGAAATAAAAAACATGAAATTTAATGATGCTGTTAAAAAAAAAGCCATATACTTATTAAGTAAAAAATATAGTAAATATGTAAGAGTAATTACAATAGGAGATTATTCTATAGAACTATGTGGTGGCACACATGTTAAAAGAACAGGAAATATTGGTTTGTTCAGAATTGTATCTGAACGTAGTATTTCTTATGGAGTAAGAAGAATAGAGGCTATAACTGGTCAATCATGTATTGATATTATGGATAATAATGAATATATATTAAAAAATGTGACTAATATTTTAAAATGTGATAAAAAAAGTATTTTAAATAAAATAAACATTTTAAAAATAAATTATAAGAATATAAGTAAAGAAATTAAGAATATTTATAATATAAATATATCTCATACATTAAATTATCTTAATAATCAAATAAAAACTATTAAAAATATTAAAGTGATTATTTCTAGATTAGATATTTATAATGTTAAATATTTATTTAAAATAGTAAATTTACTATGTAGAAAAATAAAACCAACAATAATAGTTCTTTATACGATATATAATAATATAATTAATATAGTAATATATGTTGATAAAATTTTGTTTAATAAAATTAGTGCTATTGAAATAATTAATTACATTTCGAGTAAAACAAAATTAAAAGGAGGAGGTAATTCAAATTATGCTCAAATTAAAGGAAATTATAGTGCATATATATTATCTATATTACAAAATATAAATATGTTTATTTTTAATAAAATCTAAATATATAATTTAAACTGTATATTTCAATATATCGATTAATATAATGATAATCATAATAATTAATTATTAAAAAATAATATTGGATACTAAAAAATTTTATAAATTTAATTAAGGAATGTAATATGTTAATATTAACACGTAGAGTTGGTGAAACTCTAATTGTAAAAGACGATATTATTATTACTATTTTAGGTATAAAAGGAAATCAAGTGCGTGTAGGTATAAATGCCCCAAAAGAAATATCTATTTATAGAAAAGAAATATATAAAAAAAATTAAAAATTAAAAAATATTTTTAGTTTATTATTTTATATAATGTATATATGATATAAATATATTTATATAAACTATTTATATAATCAATATATGATATATTTATTCAAATATAGTGTATATATACTAAAATATAGATATATATAAATATAATGATTTTAATATTATAAATATTTATAAAATTGGTGAGATGGCCGAGAGGTTTAAGGCGCTCCCCTGCTAAAGGAGTATACAAAATTTGTATCGAGGGTTCAAATCCCTCTCTCACCGTGTGTTATTAGCATCCGTAGCTTAGTTGGACAGAGCACTCGGCTACGAACCGAGAGGTCGAAGGTTCGAATCCTTCCGGATGTATTAATACTTAAAATTATAAATTTTAAAAAATTAATTATTAATTTTTATTTGTCCCCATAGTATGGCATATAGCATATGTTAATTCTGATCTATTAAGGGTATAAAAATGGAAATATTTTACTCCTTCTTTAATTAAAATCTTTATCATATCAATTGCTATTGATGCACCTATTAATTTTTGTGTTTCTATATCATTTTCTAAATCATTAAATACTATATTTATCCAATTTGGAATTTTTACATTTGATAAAATAGCAAATTTTTTTAATTGTTTAAAGTTATGTATCGGTAAAATACCAGGTATTATTTCTGTATTAATACCTTCTGTTATACAACGATCTCTAAATCTTAAATATTTTTCTATATCGAAAAAAAATTGTGTAATTGCTCTATTTGCTCCTGCATCAATTTTTTTTTTTAAATTTAAAATATCTGATTTAGCACTTTTAGCTTCTGGATGAATTTCAGGATATGCTGCTACTGATATATCAAAATTCCCAACTTTTTTTAACAAAGAAACTAAATCTGATCCGTACATTTTTGGTTTACTTTGTCCGGACAATAAATCACCTCTTAATGCAATAATGTGTCGTACTCCAATATTCCAATAATTTTTTGCTATTTTATTTAATTCTTTAATATCAGAATCTATACAAGTTATATGAGGTGCAGCATCCATACTTGTTTTTTTTTTAATATCTTTTATCACATCAAAAGTAAGTTGTTTTTCTCCAGAATTTGCTCCATAAGTTACAGAAACAAAAATAGGAGTTAATTTACTTAATATATTAATTGAATTCCAAAAAATATTTTTCATTTTATTAGTTTTTGGAGGAAAAAATTCAAATGAAACTTTAATTTTTCCATGCATTTCTATTAAATTTTGATTTATCTCTTCTTGTTGTTGTATTATAGGAAAATTCATTAGTATTCCTTTATAAAATATAAATAAATATTATTTTTAATATGTAGTAATTATCTCAATTTTATATAATAATATAAATGAAAATTAACAAGAAATTTATATAAATGAAATTTATAATAATGAATTACAATTAATTATTTATATTATATTATGAAAATATATATAATATAATATTTATTATACATAGTTGAGTAAAATAGTATTCTATGTTTGAATTTAATAATATTGAAAAAAAAATTAAAATTCTTCCTCATTCTATAGAAGCAGAACAGTCTGTATTAGGTGGTTTAATGCTCGAAAATGATAGATGGGATGATATTTCTGATAAATTAAATAGTGATGATTTTTTTAATAATTCTAATAAAATAATATTTAATGAAATAAAATTATTGTCAGATATAGGTAAACCAATAGATTTGATTACTCTTTCAGAATCTCTTGATAAAAAAAATAAGTTAGAATTTATTGGTGGATTTTCATATTTAGCTGAATTATCAAAAAATATTCCTAGTGCTGCTAATATTTTTGCATATGCTGATATTGTTAGAGAATGCTCTATTATTCGTGAGATAATTTTATTATCTCATAAAATTTCTAATGCTGGATATAATAGGAAATATAGTAGCAGTGAAGATTTAATAGATTTTGCTGAATCACTATTATTTAAAATTTCAGATACAAGAAATTGTAGAAATATGAATTTAAAAAGTATAGATGTAATTATTGAAAATACATTAAATAAAATTAAATTTTTATATAAAAATAAAAAAAATATTACTGGTATTTCTAGTGGATATACAGATTTAGATAATAAAACATCTGGATTTCAAAATTCAGATTTAATTATTATAGCATCTCGACCATCTATGGGAAAAACTACATTAGCTATGAATTTATGTGAAAATATATCTATAAATGAAAAAAAACCAGTATTAATATTTAGTTTAGAAATGTCAAGTGAACAAATAATAATGAAAATGATATCTTCTCAGTCACGAATATATCAATCTAAAATACGTACAGGAAAATTAAATATCAATGATTGGAATAAGATTTCTAATTCTATAGATTTATTTTCAAAAAAAAGAAATATTTATATTGATGATTCATCTAGTTTAACACCATTTGAAATAAGATCAAGATCAAGACGTATATTTCGTGAAAATAATGGATTAAGTTTAATTATGATTGATTATTTACAATTAATAAAAATACCATCTTTATCAGAAAATCGCACATTAGAAATAACAGAAATATCTCGAGCATTAAAATCTTTAGCAAAAGAATTAAATATACCTATAATTGCATTATCTCAATTAAATCGTAATTTAGAACAAAGAGCAGATAAAAGACCTATCAATTCTGACTTAAGAGATTCTGGTTCAATTGAACAAGATGCTGATATTGTTATGTTTATATATAGAGATGAAATATACAATATAAATAGTAATTCTAAAGGTATTGCAGAAATTATTTTAAGTAAACAAAGAAATGGACCAATAGGTACTATTAAATTAATATTTAATGGTAAAATATCAAGATTTGATAACTATACTTCATTAAGTTACAATAATTAAATTATTCATTTTACCAAAAAATTATATTTGGAATAAAATTATGTTTAAACATGTAAATAAATATATTGGAGATCCAATTCTATCTTTTATAGAAATATATAAAAAAGATAAAAGACAAAACTTAATTAATTTAAGTGTTGGATTATATTATAATGAACATTCTTTAATACCTCAGTTAAAAGCAGTGGAACGTGCAAAAACAATAATATTTAATGAAAAAAAAATAGAATCATATCCTTATCTCCCTATGGAAGGATTAAAATCTTATTTAGTTGCTGTAAAAAAATTATTATTTGGCGTAGATTTTATTAACAAATATAAATGTATTGCTAATATACAAACTATAGGTGGATCAGGAGCACTTAAAATAGGAGCTGATTTTTTAAAAAGTTATTTCCCAAATTCTCAAGTTTGGGTTAGTAATCCAACGTGGGATAATCATATATCGATATTTGTTGGTTCAGGTTTTAAAGTAAATTATTATCCATATTTTGATAAAAAATTACTAAAAGTAAATTTTGAAGATATGTTGGATTGTTTTAATAAATTAGATAAATATAGTATTGTATTACTCCATCCATGTTGTCATAATCCCACTGGATCTGATTTAAATAATAAACAATGGGATAAACTAATTTTAGTTATGGCTGAAAGGAAAATTATACCTTTTTTAGATATTGCATATCAAGGATTTAGTCAAGGATTAGATAAAGATGCTTATGCAGTTAGAAAAATAGCTAAAAAAATGCCTTGTTTAGTAAGCCAATCTTTTTCTAAAATTTTTTCTCTTTATAGTGAAAGAATAGGATCATTATCAGTATGTTGTAATAATGAAAATGATTGTGAACGTGTTTTAGGACAACTTAAAGCAACTGTTAGAAGAAATTATTCCAGTCCACCTAGATTTGTTGCTCAAGTTGTTGAAAAGGTATTAAATACTCCATATTTAATGAAAATGTGGATAGAAGAAATAGAAAATATGAGATTACGTATTAATTTAATGAGATATAAATTGCATAATGAACTAAAATTAATATTACCTAATACTAATTTTGATTATTTATTAAATCAAAAAGGAATGTTTAGTTTAACTGGATTAAATAAAAAACAAGTTCATGATATGCGTAATTTATATGGTATTTATTTATTAAATAATGGACGTATGTGTTTATCTGGATTAAATAAAAGTAATTTTAAAAAAGTTGCTAAATCTATAGCTAAAGTAATAATTTAATATTTAAAGCCAATTTTTACTTTTAAAATAAATATAAGGTGCTATGCCAGATATAATCATTATAAATATTGCAAATGGATATCCAAAATGCCATGTTAATTCAGGCATAAATTTAAAATTCATTCCATAACTGGAAGCAACTAATGTTGGAGGTAAAAATATAACTGAAACAACAGAAAAAATTTTAATTATTCTATTTTGTTCTATATTAATAAATCCCATTGCTGCTTGCATTAAAAAATTTACTTTTTGAAATAACGATTCATTATGAGATAATAATGAATCGATATCTTTTAATATTTCTTTAGATTGCATTAATTGTCTAGATGGTAATCTAGATTTTCTAATTAAAAAGTTCAAAGCCCTTTGAGTATCCATTAAACATAATCTAACTTTCCAAGTTATATCTTCTAGATAAGATAAAGTAGCTAAAGAGTTATCATACGTACCTTTTTTTTGTCCATCCATAATAGTTAAACTTAATTCTTTTAAGTCACTATATATATTTTCTATTGCATCTGCAAGTTGTTCAATTTTAGTTTCAAATAAATCTAATAATACTTCGTATGCGTTACCATCAATTAATAATTGATTTCTTATTCTAATTCTATATAATCTAAATGCAGGTAATTCTCTTGATCTTAAAGAAAAAAGTCTACCATTTTTTATGGTAAATGCTACAGTAATATTACCAGCTCTATTTTTTGGATCAGAATAAAAAAAGAATGAATGAATATGTAAACCATTATCATCTTCAAAAAATCTAGCAGATGCTTCTATATTTTCTAATTCTAAGTGTGTAGCTAAATTCTGTCCAAGATCATGTGTTATTAAATATTTTTCATCATCATTAGGTTCAATTAAATCTATCCATATAGATTTAGAAATAGATCCTGTTTTTTCTATATCAACTCGTGATATACGATAATTATTTAATTGAAATACGTTAAGCATATTTTTTACCACCTAATAATATTAAAATTTAAAATATTTTATATATTTTACCAAAGTAAATATAAATTTATATTTATTTATAGTATCTTTACATAAGATATCATTAACCATTTTATCTCGCGGTTATTAAATTTAATTTGTAATTTTATATCTTTTTCATCTTTTTGATAATTTAAAATAATTCCTTTACCAAATATTGTATGGTAAACTACTTTACCAATATATAAATTATTATCAATTTTTTTATATTTATATATATATTTATATGTAACTTTTTCTTTATTTACATTATCATTTACTATTTTAAAACAAGATTTAGGTAACTCATTAACAAATCTAGAAATTTCATGTATGTAATTTTTTCCATATAATTTTCTATTTTTTGCATAAGTAATTATAAGTTGTTGCATTGCTCTAGTTATCCCAACATATGCTAATCTTCTTTCTTCTTCTAATGTAAATGTATCATTAAAAATTTTATTTGGGAAAATTCCTTCTTCCATTCCTATTATAAATACTATTGGAAATTCTAATCCTTTTGATGCATGCAATGTCATTAAATGAATTTTATTGTTATTTTCTAAATTTACATCATGAGAATCATAACTGATAGAAATACTTTGTAAAAATATTTTTAAATCTGAAAAATTATGATTTTTATTAACCTTATAATTTTGTTTTGATATACTTATAAGTCTTTTTAATTTTTGTATTTTTGTATTCTCATTATCTTTTATATTATGTAAATACATATCCCATATACCGGATTGTTTTAAGATTAATTCAATTTGTTTATGTAAAATAAGATCTTTAGATATTTTTTTAATTTTATTTATTAAATTTAAGAATTTAAATAATGATAATTCATTTTTTTTAATTAAAAGTTTTTCACTTATAGCAACCCAACTAGATTCCCATAATGTTAATTGTCTATCAAAAGAAATATTATTTATAACTTCTAATGTTTTTTTGCCAATACCTCTTGAAGGTTTATTTACTATATTTTTAAAAGCATAATTATCATTAAAATTTACTATTAATCGTAAATAACAAATAGAATAATGTATTTCTTTATTTTCGACAAATTGAATACCACTATGAATTATATATGGTAATTTTTCATATATTAATTTTTCTTCTAAAATTTTAGATTGATAATTATTTCTATATAAAATAGCAAAATTTTTTAATTGAAATCCTTGTGATTTATATATTTTAATATTATTAATTATGAAACGTGCTTCATCAACATCATTTGATGCATTGTATAAATTTATTAATTCTCCATCATCATTTTTAGTCCATAATTTTTTATCCATACGTTTTTTATTATTAGAAATAATAGCATTTGCTGCTTTTAAAATATTTTTTGTAGATCTATAATTTTGTTCTAATTTAAATATTTTTACATTTTTAAAATCATTTATAAAATTATAAATGTTATCTATAGTTGATCCTCTCCACCCATAAATAGATTGATCATCATCACCTACAATCATTGTATTACATAAGTTACCAGATAAAATTTTTATCCAATGATATTGGATAATATTTGTATCTTGAAATTCATCTACTAAAATATTAGTAAATTTTTTTTGATAAAATTTTAGTATACATTTTTTATTTATAAATAATTCATAAGATCTTAATAATAACTCAGAAAAATCTAATAATCCATAGTTATCACATGTTTCTTGATAAGATTTATAAATATTATGCCAAATAATATCATAATATTTATATTTTTTATTAGGTCTTATTCCTTTGTTTTTTTTATTATTTATATATAACAAAGCTTTTTTTATAGGCCATTTTTTTTCATCAATATTCATATTTAACATTAATTTTTTAATGATACTAAATTGTTCTGATTTATTTATTACTTGGAAATTTTTAGGTAAATTTGCATCTATATAATGATTTTTTAAAATTTGTAATGATATACTATGAAATGTTCCAATCCACATATCTTTTTGTGTTTTGTTACCAGTTACATTTTTTATTCTATTGAGTATTTCTGTAGATGATTTATTTGTGAAAGTTACCACCATAATTGATGATGATGAATAATTTTTAACAGATATTAACCATGCTATACGATAAACTAATATCATAGTTTTCCCGCTACCCGCACCAGCCAATACAAGAATATTAGATAATGGAGAAATAACTATGTTTTTTTGTTGTTTATTTAATGTATTTATTAATTTTAAAATATTCATTTTATAAATTTACTATAAAAATAGTATTATTTACTTTTTAAATAAATATTATATATTAATATATCCTTCGTATACATGAGTTGCTTCACCTATCATAAATAATGGATAATTAGGTCCTTTCCATTTAATAATTAATTTACCTCCAAGTAAATTAACATTAACAATATTAGATAGTTTATATTGTCTAATACCTACTGCAACAGCAGCACATGCTCCACTACCGCATGATTTTGTTTCTCCTGTATTTCGTTCATATACTCTTAAATAAATATTGTTTTTATTTAAAATTTGCATAAAACCAACATTAACTTTATTAGGAAAATATTTATGTATTTCTAATTTTGGTCCTAAAGTAGATACAGGAGCAGTATTTATATTATTTACATTAATTATACAATGTGGATTACCTAAGGATACACTTCCAAAATATATAGTTTGATCACTATTTTTTAATTTAAGCTTGTATTCAATCTGTTCTTTATTATACAGCAATGGTATATGCTTAGGATTAAAAATTGGTTCTCCCATATTAACTTTAACTATATTATTTTTATATATTTTTAGTGATATTTTATTTGTTTTAGTTTTTACATAAATTTTATTTTTATCAGTTAATTTTTTAAGTCTAACAAAAAGTGCAATGCATCTTGCACCATTACCACATTGTTCAACTTCATTCCCGTTTTTATTAAAAATACGATAATTAAAATCAAATTCAGAATTTTTAGATTTTTCTATTATAAGTAATTGATCAAAACCTATACCTAAACATGGATCAGATAACATCTGTATTTTTTTACTCGTTAAATTTATATTTTGTGTAATAGATTCTACTACAACAAAATGATTGCCTAATCCATGCATCTTAGAAAATTTCATATATTATACTCAATAATACTTTTAATTTTATAAATTAATTTTATATTTTCTTATATATTTTAATGAAATATTAAATCTAATAATTTATCTTTAAGTAAATTTATAATTATTAATACTCCATAACATAGAGATAATATATTCTAAATTATAATACTATATATTTATAAAATAAATTATAAATATTTTAAATATAAAAAATTACTTTTACTTATATATAAAACAATACAAACTAATATTTCTTATATTATTAAGTATTTTTTTAAAATTTAAATATTATTTTATAATGTTCTTAATAATTTATTAATATCTGTTTTACTTAATGTTTTGGAATCAACTTTTTTTACTATTATAGCACAATATAAATTACATTTTTTATTTTTATCAGGTAATGTTCCTGGTACAACCACAGAATAAGGTGGCACTTTTCCATAATATATTATACCAGTTTTTCTGTCATATATTTTTGTGCTTTGACCTATAAATACTCCCATAGAAATAATAGATCCATGTTCTATAATTACTCCTTCAACAATTTCTGATCTAGCTCCTATAAAGCAGTTATCCTCTATAATAGTAGGGTTACATTGTATTGGTTCTAATACCCCTCCAATACCTACACCGCCTGATAAATGTACATTTTCTCCAATTTGTGCACATGAACCAACTGTAGTCCATGTATCAATCATTGTACCATTACCTATATATGAGCCAATATTTATAAAAGATGGCATTAAAATAACATTTTTACCAATATAAGCGCCATATCTAGAAACAGCAGATGGAGATATTCTTATTCTTGAAGATTTAAAATTTTCATAGGTCCAATTATCAAATTTTGTAGGAATTTTATCAAAAAAACAAGATATATTATTTTTATATAGTTTTGTTTTTTTAATACTAAAATATAATAATATTGCTTTTTTAACTGTGCTATTAGTGGTCCATATCCCATTAATTTTTTTTGATGCACGTAATTTACCTGAATTTAGGTTTGATATAATTTCATTAATAGAGTTTTTTGTTAATAAATCTACATTTTTATAATTAATTTCAAATCTTTTTTCGAAAGCTATATCAATAATATTTTTTAATGGATGCATGATTAATTTACCTTAATTCAAAATAGTGAAAATTTGGATATTTTATTTTTAATTAAATTATTTAATTATATTGACAATTAATTTATTATAATTGATGGTATTGTTTCCTCTGGTCTTAAAGTTAAAATTTCACATCCATTATTAGTTACAACTAAAGTATGCTCATATTGAGCAGAAAGACTATGATCTTTAGTTTTTACTGTCCATCCATCTTTCATAATTTTTACAGAATGATTTCCTGTGTTAATCATTGGTTCAATTGTTATTGTCATTCCAGATTTTAATATGAATTTGTTTTTATTATAAAAATGTAAAATTTGAGGTGGTTCATGAAATTTGTTACCTATACCATGTCCGCAATATTCTCGTACAATAGAAAAATTTTCTGACTCTGCAAATTTTTGTATTGTTGATCCTATGATATTTAAACATAATCCAGGTTTAATTTTTTTAATTGCTAAATATAAACTATTTTGTGTTACTTTACATAAACGTTTTCCAATAATAGTTGGTTTACCAACTATAAACATTTTAGATGTATCTCCATAAAATCCATCTTTTATTATTGCAACATCTATATTTATAATATCACCATTTTTAAGTTCTTTTTCATACGAAGGAATACCGTGACATACAACATCGTTGACTGAAGTACATATTGATTTAGGAAATCCACAATATCCTAAAGATGCAGGTATAGATTTTTGTACTTTTGTAATATACTTATGGCATATATCATTTAGTTCACCAGTACTTACACCAGGAGTAATGTAATCTTTAATCATTATTAATACTTCAGCTGATAATTTACCAACAATGCGCATTTTATTTATATCATTATTAGATTTTATATTAATAAACATATTTTTATTTAAATAATTAAATTTTGTTTAAATATAACATATACTTTTAATATTTTATTAAAAATATTTAGTAGAAAAATTCTGTACTTTATATTACAATTAAAATAATTAAATAATTTTTTACTAATTAATTTTAACTTAAATATATGTAATATATAGAGGTTTATAATGTTAAGTATTTCAATGCTTGATATGTTAAAAGCTGGCGTACATTTTGGACATCAAACTCGTTATTGGAATCCAAAAATGAAAAAATTTATTTTTGGAGAAAGAAATAAAGTTCATATCTTAAATTTAGAATATACTGTAGATTTTTTTAATAAAGCTTTAATAGAAATTCAAAAAATATCTCGTCAAAATGGCAAAATTTTATTTGTTGGAACTAAAAAACCAGCAAGAAAAATTATTAAAGAATTTGCTATGAGTTGTGATCAATTTTTTGTTAATAATAGATGGTTAGGTGGTATGTTAACTAATTGGAAAACAGTACGTAAATCTATAAAACGTTTAAAAGATTTAGATACTCAATTTAAAAATGGCATGTTTAAAAAATTAACTAAAAAAGAATCTTTAATTAAAATAAGAAAATTAAAAAAATTAGAAATTAGTTTAGGTGGAATTAAAAATATGGGTGGATTACCCAATGCAATATTTATAATTGATTCTCATCATGAACATATTGCTATTAAAGAAGCAAATAATATAGGCATTACTGTATTTGCAATTGTTGATACAAATGCAGATCCTGATAATATAGATTATATTATTCCAGGCAATGACGATTCTGTTAGATCAATTAAATTATATTTATCTCAAGTTACTAAAATTATTAAAGAAAATAAAATAAAAAAATTTCAACAAAATAAAATATAAATTTGATAATTTTATAAAAACATTTATTTTTTTATTTTTTAAATATACTAATTAATTAAATTTTTTTAATAAATGGAAAATTTTTATGAATAAAATCACTTCTATTTTGGTAAAAGAATTACGTGATAGAACTGGAATGGGTATTATGGAATGTAAACAGTTTTTAACTGACGCATGTGGTGATATAGAATTAGCTATAGATAATATGCGTAAATCTGGTCAAATTAAAGTTGCTAAAAAATCTTTACGTATTGTTAAAGAAGGTATCATTATTACAAATGTGAATAAGAATTATACTTATGGGGTAAATATTGAGTTAAATTGTGAAACTGATTTTTTTGCTAAATCTCAAGAATTTAATAAATTTGGTCAACAAATAAGTAATTATGCTATTAAAAATCGAATTACTAGTATTGAACATATATTAAGTAAATTTAATAATAAATTAAAACTATTAATTGCTAAAGTTGGAGAAAATATTCAAATTAGTAGATTTAATGTATTAGAAGGTGAAAATATAAGCTTTTATATGCATGGCACTAGAATTGGTGTATTATTATCCATTTCTGCAAAAATATATAATAAAAGAATAATTAAAAATATATCTATGCATATTGCAGCTATGAATCCTGAATTTATTAATAAAGATAGTATTCCTGAAGATTTATTAGCACATGAACGTAAACTTCAAATTGATATGATTTCAAAAACTTATAAAACTAAAGAAATACTTAAAAAAATAATTAATGAAAGAATGAAAAAATTTATTGTAAATTTATCTTTAGTTAATCAATATTTTATTATGAATTCAAGTAAAACAGTTGGTCAAATATTAAAAGAAAATAATATACATATAAATAATTTTATTCGATTTGAAATTGGAGAAAAATTAAAAAATAATTTTAGATAAATTATATAAAATATTAATTAAATTAAATATTTTTATTATTATATTTAATTTAATTTTTAATAAATAATATTTACTAAATACATAGGAATTGAATAAATGTTAATGAATAAAAATCCTATATATAAAAGGATTTTACTTAAACTGAGTGGAGAAGTTTTACAAGGTAAAAAAAGTTTTGGTATAGATTTTAATGTATTAAATAATATTATTAAAAGTATAAAAGAATTAATAGAATTAAATATTCAAATTGGTATAGTGATAGGGGGTGGCAATTTATTTCGAGGTGTCAAATTAGAAAAGTCAGGTATAACTAGAGTAGTTGGTGATCATATTGGAATGTTATCAACTATTATTAATGGATTAGCTATTAGAGATAATTTGCATAAATTAAATATAAATGCATGTTTAATGTCAGCTTTACCAATAAATGAAATTTGTAGTAGTTATAGTTGTATAAAAGCAATTAATTTAATAAATAATAAATATGTAGTTATTTTTTCTGCTGGTACAGGTAATCCGTTTTTTACTACAGATTCAGCAGCTTGTTTAAGATGTATTGAAATTAATGCTAATGTAGTATTAAAAGCTACTAAAGTAGATGGTGTTTTTTCTGATGATCCAAATAAAAATAAAAATACTACATTATACAAATATATAAAATATAAAGATGTATTAGAAAAAAAATTAAAAATTATGGATTTAACTGCATTTACATTAGCAAGAGATTATAATATTCCAATAATAGTATTTAATATAAATAAACCTGGAACTTTAAAACGTATTATCATGGGATATCAAGAAGGCACAATAATAAGTAATTAAACTTGATAAATATATTTAAATTTTATTAAATTATTTGGATAAATAAATTTTAATTTAATATAAAAGGATTAAATAAAATGATTAATAAAATCTTAAAAGATACTGAAATATGTATGAATAAATATATTACATCATTTCAAACTTATATAAATAAAGTTAGATCAGGTAAAGTATCTCCAGAATTAATTAATTTAATTAATGTTACATGTAACGGAATTATTAAACCATTACGTTATATATCTAATATATGTATTGAAAATAATAATACATTATCAATAACATCTTTTGATTCTACATGGATTCCATCGATAGAAAAATCAATTAAATCATCAAATTTAAATATTAATGTATATTCTTCAGGAAATAAAATTTATGCAACCTTTGCTAAATTAAGTATGGAAAAACGTATAAATTTAATTAAAATGCTAAGTGTAGAATTAGAAAGAAATAAAATTTTAATTAGAAATATACGAAGAGAATCAAATAATCAAGCTAAAATTCTACATAAAGAAAAAAAAATTGATAAAAATGAATTACATATTTTACAAAAAAATATTCAAAAATTGACTGATGACTATATCTGTAAATTAGTAAATATGTTTGATAAAAAGAAAATAAATTTATTAAAAGATTGATTATAAATTTAAAATTAAAATAAAATTTATTATGAAATATTTAACTATTTTAGGTAGTACTGGTTCTATTGGAAAAGCTACATTAAATATTATAAAAAATAACAATGATAAATTTGTAGCATATGCTTTAGTAGCTAATACTAATGTAAAATTAATGACATTGCAATGTTTGCAATTTAAACCTAAATATGTGTGTATGGTAAATAATATTGCTGCAATAAAACTTAAAAATAATTTATCTATTAACGCAAATGTAGATACTATAGTTTTATCAGGAATTAAATATGCTTGTGAATTAGCTAAACTTGATAAAATTGATATAGTTATGTCAGCTATTGTGGGTATAGCTGGATTAAAACCAACGATTAGTGCATTAAAAGCTGGTAAACGTGTTTTATTAGCTAATAAAGAATCATTGATTAGTTGTGGTAACATATTTATGAAAGAAATATCTCAAAATAAATCTGAATTGTTTCCAGTAGATAGTGAACATAATGCAATAATACAGTTATTACCTGATGATTTTTCTAGAAAAATAGGATATAAATCAATACTATCTTATGATATATCTAAAATTATTTTAACAGGATCAGGTGGTTCTAGTTTAAATATACCTTTAAAACAATTAAAATTTATCACTCCAAATAAAATTTGTAATCATCCCACTTGGTCAATGGGTAACAAAATTTCAGTTGATTCTGCCACTATGATTAACAAAGGGTTTGAATATATTGAAGCATGTTTATTATTTGGTATACCAGGTAATAAAATAGAAATTTTGTTACATCCACAATCAATCATTCATGCTATGGTTGAATATAAAGATGGAAGTACTTTAGCGCAATTAGCAAATCCAGATATGAAAATGTATATTTCTTATGCTATGTCATATCCAGATAGAATAAAATCTACATTAACAAAATTAAATATAAATAAATTAAATATGTTAACATTTACATATCCAAATACAGATCGATATCCTTGTTTAGAATTAGCTATTAATGCATATAAATCTGGTCAATCATCAATTACTATTTTAAATGCGTCTAATGAAATTTCTGTCATCTATTTTTTGAAAGGTATTATTAATTTTACTGATATATCAATAATTAATAAAAAAGTTTTAGATGAATTAAGTGTAAAAGAACCAACTTCAATAGAAGAAATTATATTAATAAATAAATATGCAAAAATATTTACTAAAAAAATTATTAATAAATATTTTTTAATTAATAAATAATATTTACATAAATATTATTTGGTTTTTATCTGAATTTGTATATATTTAGTGTGTTATATTAAAAATTAGGTATCAATATAATTGTGAATTTTAGTAAAAATAATATAAATATATCATCATTACATCCTAAACATATAGCTATTATTATGGATGGAAATGGTCGTTGGGCGAAAAATAAAAATAAATCAAGAATTGAAGGACATAAAGCTGGAGTCAAAGCTTTATTAAATGCAGTAAATTTTGCTTTAAAAAATAATTTACAAGTATTAACTTTATATGCTTTTAGTACAGAAAATTGGAATAGATCAAAAAATGAAGTAAATGGATTAATGAAATTATTTACTACAGTATTAAAAAATGAAACAAAAAATTTACATAATAATAATATTAAATTATGCATTATTGGAAATATATTAAAATTAAAAAAAGAATTACAAAATATAATTAAAATATCAGAAAAATTAACTTCCAAAAATAATGGACTAATTTTAAATATTGCTATTAATTATGGAGGACGTTGGGATATAATACAAGGTATTAAAAAAATTGCTTTAAAAGTCAAAAAGGGTTTAATAGATCCTAATAAAATTACTGAACATACATTATCAAATGTAATTTCTATTAAAGAAAATATTCCATTAGATTTTGTAATTCGTACAGGAGGAGAATATAGAATAAGTAATTTTTTATTATGGCAAATAGCTTATTCAGAATTATTTTTTACAAAAGTATTATGGCCTGATTTTGATGATAATTTATTTAAAATAGCATTAGATGTTTTTGCAAAACGTAATAGACGTTTTGGTTTAATTAATAATTAAAATATTTCAGTTTTTAATAAAATATATATAATTAAATATAATATTAAATATTTATATCGCATAAATTGAATAATTTTAAAAAATTAATTTTTTATAAAAAGTAAAAAGTAAAATGTAAATATGGATAACATAATATGTTATATTTTCTGTGGAATTTTATATTTTTTATTATTTCATTAACTACTATGATAGTAGTACATGAATTTGGTCATTTTATTGTTGCTAAATATTTTAATGTAGCCATCGAATCTGTTTCATTTGGTTTTGGTAAATCTTTATATAAATGGAATAAAGGAGGTACTGAATATAATATTTCAATGATACCTTTAGGCGGTTATGTGAAAATGTTTGATAAAAAAAATAGTAATTTACTATATGATAAAAAATATAATTTATTTGAAAATAAACCTATTTGGCAACGTGTATCTATTGTTATAGCTGGGCCAATATTTAATTTTTTGTTTTCTGTTTTTATATATTGGATAATATTTATTATCGGATTTGTAAGTTATAAAACAATAATTAAAGATGTTATACCTTATTCTATTGCTGCAAATGCTAATATTAAACCAGGAATGGAAATAAAATCAATTGATGACGTTAAAATTAACGATTGGAATGATGTAAGATTATGTATAGCTAAGAACATAGGAAGTAAAAACATATTAAAAATGTTAGTTAAACATACAAAATTAAATTCTTTTAATAAAAAAAATTATGTTAATGAATTCAAATATCTTATATTAAATAATATGAAGATAAACTTAAATTATCAAGATCCAATGTATTCAATTGGTATTATTCCAATTCAATATGATATTGATCCCGTAATATCTAAAATTAAAAAAAATTCAATTGCAGAAAAATTAAAATTAAAAGTAGGTGATAGAATTTTAAGAATTAATAATAAAGATATATACTCTTGGCCTTTTTTTCTAAAAAAATTACATAATAATATTGATAATATATTTAATATTGAAATAAAACGTAATAATGAATTATTTAAATTAAATTTAAAACCATACATAAATATGTTAAAAAAATCTAAATGTTTAGGAATTATTCCCACCTTTATTCATAATATGAATTCATATTTATTAATTAATAAATTAGATCCATTACATGCTTTTTTATATGCATTTAAAAAATCGTTTAATGAAGTTAAATTTACATTTTTAATGTTAATTAAATTAATGATAGGAAATATTAGTGTCTATAATTTACATGGGCCTATTAATATTGCTTATAACGCAGGAAATTTTGCTAGACATGGTTTTTTTTCTTATTTATTATTTTTATCTTTAATTAGTATTAATTTATGTGTAATTAATTTGATTCCTATACCTATTTTAGATGGAGGACATTTAATGTTTTTATTAATAGAAAAAATTCAAGGTTATCCTGTTTCTAAAAATATACAAAATATTAGTTATCGTATTAGTTCTGTTTTGCTTGTATTGCTTATGATTTTTGTTTTATTTAATGATATTTCTATTCTATAGAAAATAAAATTGTAAAAATTTTATATTAAAATGATAAAATTTGTATTAAAAAAATTTTTGTTATATATATTTTTAATTTTTTTATTTTTAATAAATAAAAATATATATTGTTTTAATAAATTTAAAGTTAAAAATATTTTTTTTAAAGGACTAAATCAAATTAATATTGATTTAGCGTTATCAAAAATGCCAATTAAAATTAATGATACTATAACAAATAAAGATATTAAACATGCAATACATAAGATGTTTAAAACAGGATTTTTTGAAAATATTGAAATTAAAAATGATAAAAATTTTTTAATTGTCAAATTACAAGAATTTCCAATTCTTGAAGATATTCAATTGATAGGTAATAAAATTACCACAGATAAAAATATAATAAATTTTTTAAATAATTATAATATATGTGTAGGTGAATTTATATCTTTTTATAAAATTGAAAATATTAAAAAAAAATTAAAAAATTTTTACTATAATTTTGGTGCATATAACGTTAATATTGATATAAAAACTGTATTATCAAAATATAATCGTATTAAGTTAATAATTAAATGTATTAAAAATAGTAATATAAAAATTAAGAAAATTAAAATAATTGGTAATAAGTATTTTAGTAAAAAAGTATTAAAAAATGAAATAAAATTAAAAGATAGTAAATCTATTTTTGATTTTACTCATGATTATATATATAATAAAAATCAGTTAGATCAATATTTAAAAAATTTAAATGATTTTTATATGAATCACGGTTTTATTTGTTTCCATATAGATTCAGTAAAAACTAATTTTACATATGATAAAAAATTCGCTTATATTAATATTTATATAAATGAAGGAGAAAGATATAGAATATATAATGTGATTATAAATGGTAATATAGATAAATATTATAAAGAAATAAAAAGTATATCTACAAAATTATCTAAAGGATATTTATATAGTAATAATATTTTACTAAAAATAGAAAAATATATAAAAAAAATATTAAATTTTCATAATTATTTTTATCCAAAAATTTTATTTAATTTTAAAATAAATGATACAAATAAAAATATTTTAATCAATATAAATATTGATATAGGATCACGTTTATATGTAAGAAATATTGATTTTGAAGGAAATAATTTCACAAATGATAATGTTTTAAGAAGAGAAATATGTCAAACTGAATTATCATTATTAAATCCAAAATTAATTAATGATAGTATAAAAAATTTAAATAATCTTGGTTATTTTGATCATATTAATGTAAAAATTAATCCAGTTAAAAATTTAAAAAATCAAGTAGATTTAATGTACAAAGTGAAAGAAAATAAATTAGGACATATAAATTTTAATTTAGGTTTAGGAGAAAAAGGAAATATTGGTGTTAATATTAATTCAATTCAAGAAAATATTTTAGGTAATGGTACATATTTGTCGATATTAGGACATAAAGATAAATATCAATCATATGCTGAAATTACTGGATATAATCCATATTATTTAACTAATGGTACTAGTATTCGCAGTATATTATCATTTAATAATATTAACAAAAAAAATATATATGGATATAATTTATATAATTTTAGTACAAATGATATTTTGAGTTTTCATTTATGTAAAGGAAATACTTTTAATTTAGGTATAAATTATCAAAACAACATAATAAATAATATTAATCCTCAAGTTATCTTATTAAGATATTTAAATAGTATTAATTACACAAATAATAATAAAAATGTTATAAATAACAATATTAATTTAAATATTAATGATATATTTTTTTCATATAACTGGTTATTAAATAACTTAGATAATAAAAATTTACCTACACAAGGGTTGTATTTAAATCTGAAAAATAAAATCACTATATTTGGTTCTGTTAATGAATATTATAAATTAGATTTATATTTTAAAAAATATATACCTTTAAATAAATCAAAATCTTTAATTTTATTATTAAAATCTAAATTAGGATATGCAGGATCTTTATTGCATAATAAAGATATACCTTTTTATGATTTATATAATTCTGGAAGACAATATGCAATACGTGGTTTTAAAGATAATAGTATTGGACCAAAAGCAGTATATTATAAATGTAATAATTTAAATAAATTAAATATCAATAATTGTATTTTATCAAAATCAAATGATACTATAGGTGGTAATGCAATAGCTTTAGTAAGTACTGAATTAATTTTACCTAATCCATCATATATGAATAATATAAATTTAATACGTACATCATTATTTATTGATGCATGTACTATTTTGGATACAAAATGGGAAAATTCAAATGAAATTACAAACTTAGGTATTGAAAATTTTAATAAATTAAATAATAATATACATATTGCTTGTGGAATATCTTTTAAATGGATGTCACCATTAGGTCCTATAATTATTTCATTTGCAAAACCTATTAAAAAAAGTAATGGAGATAAAGTAGAAAATTTTCAATTTAATATTAGTAATGAATATTAGTTAATTTAAAAATTTTTTATATTTCATAATATATATAAATGAGGTTAAAATGAGAAATTTATTATATGTAGTTCTTTTTTATTTAATTTTTGGAGTATTTTATACTGTTCATGCACAGTCTTACAAGAAATTTGCGATAATTAATATAAATAATATTTTTCAAAAATCTTTTGCTCGTATGTCATCAATTAATAAAATTGTAAATGAATTTAAAGGTAGAGCAGATGAATTACAATATATTCAAAATAATGCCCAACAAAGGATACAAAGATTAGAAAAAAACATTTCTGTTATGTCTAAAAATAATCAGGAAAAGATTAAAAAAATAATACAATTTCAAAATAAAATTTTTATTGATAAATTTATAAAATTTCGCAAAGATCATATACAAAGACAAAATAATGAAAAAAATAAAATATTAAAATTGATACAAGCGTCCATATATGATATTGCGCATAAACAAAATATTGATGTAATTTTTGATGCAAATGCTGTAATTTATAGCAAAAATATAAAAGATATCACTAATGATACTTTAGAAAAAATAAATAAAAATTAAATATCCAAATAACTAAATTAATTAATAAATTATTAAATATTTCTGATTTTCAAAATATAAAAATCATCAGTTAAATATAAAGCATATATTTTGAAAAGTTATTTTATAAAATTATTTGTTTATATAAAGAATATTAATATGAAAAATATAAAATACATTCATTTACATGTACATAGTGATTATTCTATGATAGATAGTTTGATAAAAATAGATAAATTAATAACTTATACTAAAAAAATAAATATGCCATCTATAGCATTAACTGATCTTAATAATTTATTTGGATTAATAAAATTTTATAAATTAGCTTATAAAAAAAAAATAAAACCGATAGTAGGTATAGATGTTTTAGTAAAAAATTCATTTTTCAGTAAAAATATAATAAAATTAACAATTTTAGCTAAAAATAATGTTGGTTATAAAAATTTAATTAATCTTACTTCTAATTCTTATAAACGTAGATCTATAAATAATAGTCCTATTCTAGAAGAAGATTGGTTAATAAAATATAATAAAGGATTAATTATTCTATCTGAATTTTATGATGGAGATATAGGTAAAGATTTCATTCAAAATAATTGTGTGAAAATTATTAAATATATTGATTTTTATAAAAAATATTTTGATAATAATTATTATTTAGAATTGTTACGAATTGGTCGACCAAAAGAAGAACAATATATTAATAAAATAATAGATTTATCTATAAAATATGATTTACCAATAGTTGCAACTAATAATGTTAGATTTATATCTAAATCAGACTTTTATAATCATGAAATCCGTGTTTCTATTAATAAAAGATTTTATATAAATGACAAAGGATATGTAAGTGAATATACTAAACAACAGTATATGAAAAATGAAAAAGAAATGTGTGAATTATTTTCAGATTTACCATCAGCTTTAGTGAATAGTGTAGAAATTGCTAAACGTTGTAATGTAATCTTAACTTTTGATAAATATTTTTTACCTAAATTTAATACAGGAAACATATCTGTTGAAAAATATATAACTAATATATCTATACAAGGATTGAAAAATAGATTAATTAATCTGTTTACTGATAAAGAAAAAAGAAATAATTTAAAAAATAAATATTTTAAAAGATTAAATTATGAGCTAAAAATTATAAATGAAGCAAAATTTCCTAGTTATTTTTTAATAGTTATGGACTTTATTCAATGGGCTAAAAATAATAATATACCAGTAGGTCCTGGTCGTGGATCTGGTGCTGGATCTTTAGTAGCATATGCATTAAATATTACCAATGTTGATCCAGTTCATTTTAATTTATTTTTTGAAAGATTCCTAAATCCTGAACGTATATCAATGCCTGATTTTGATATAGATTTTTGTATGGAAAGTCGTGACCGTGTTATTAAATATGTAACTAATAAATATGGTATTAATTCTGTAGCACAAATTATTACATTTGGTACTTTGACAGCAAGATCAGTAGTGAGAGATGTTGGACGAGCATTAGGTTATCCATATAATTTTGTTGATAAGATAGCAAAACTTATTCCCTTTGATCCCGGTATTACTTTAAAAAAAGCTTTTTATATTGAAAAAAAATTACAATATTTATATGAAAAAGATGAAGAAATAAAAGTTTTAATAGATATATCTAGAAAATTAGAAGGTATCATAAAAAATGTTGGTAAACATGCTGGTGGTGTAGTAATTTCACCTACATCAATTACTGATTTTGCTCCAATATATTGTGATTCTACAAGCAAAAATATAATTACTCAATTTGATAAAAATGATTTAGAAAGTGTAGGTTTAATAAAATTTGATTT
This sequence comes from Enterobacterales bacterium, assembly GCA_047692235.1. Classification (GTDB taxonomy): domain Bacteria; phylum Pseudomonadota; class Gammaproteobacteria; order Enterobacterales; family Enterobacteriaceae; genus JBLLJR01. The sequence continues at coordinate 60,517 of JBLLJR010000004.1, read as the reverse complement.
TCTTGGATTACGTACTTTAACAACAATTAAATTAGCATTAAATATTATTAATAATAATCGCTTATTAAATAATTTAAATTTAATAAATATTAATAATATTAATTTAGATGATAAAAAAATTTTTAAAGAATTAAAACTTGCTAATACAACAGGTATATTTCAATTAGATTCAAAAGGTATGAAAAATTTAATAATAAAATTAAAACCTGATAAATTTGAAGATTTAATTGCATTAGTGGCATTATTTAGACCAGGACCGTTACAATCTGGTATGGTAAAAAATTTTATTAATAGAAAAAATGGTTTAGAAAAAATACATTATCCAGATCCAAGGTGGGAACATTCTTCATTGAAGAGTGTATTAAATACAACTTATGGAGTAATTTTATATCAAGAGCAAGTAATACAAATAGCTCAAATATTAGCTGGATATACAACAAGTTCTGCTGATTTATTAAGACAATCTATGGCTAATAAAGATCCAAAAGAAATGAAAAAACAACGGTTAATTTTTAAACAAGGAGCAAGTAATTTAGGTATAGATAGTAAATTATCAACGCAAATATTTAATTTAGTTGAAAAGTTTTCTGGATATGGATTTAATAAATCCCATTCTACAGCATATGCTTTAATTACATATCAAACTTTATGGTTAAAAGTTTTTTATACTTCTGCATTTATGGCTGCTTCATTAACAACAGATATAGATAATACAGATAAAGTTTCAAAATTAATATTTGAATGTTTAAGAATTGGTATTAAAGTACTACAACCTAATATTAATAAAAGTGAATATGGTTTCATTGTTAATCAAAAGAATGAAATTGTTTTTGGTATAGGTGCTATTAAAGGTATAGGTATAAATTCAATTAATGAGATAATGACTGAACGTAATAGGGGTGGAAATTTTATTAATTTATTTGATTTATGTATAAGAGTAAATTTAAAAAAAATTAATAAAAAAGTTTTAGAAAATTTAATTATGTCTGGAGCATTAGATTGCTTTAATAAAAATAGGTCATTTTTAATGAATATTTTAAGTGATACAATTAAATTTGCATTAGATTTTAATAAAAATAAAAATATTGGACAATATAATTTATTTAAAATAAAACAAGATTTTTTATTTAAAAAAAAATTATATAAAATTAATAATTGGACACACGAAATACAATTAGATAATGAAATAAAAGCTTTAGGTTTTAATTTAATAAAACAATCTATTTCTCAATATTTAGAAGAAATATCACGTTTTACAAATTTAGTTTTTTTAAAAAATATTAATAATTATGCAAATAATAATGAGTATGTAACAATAGCTGGAATTATTATATATGATAAAACTTTAATTAATAAATACAAACAAACTGTAATACTTTATATTTTACATGATAAATCTAATACAATAGAAATATTAGTTAACAAAAAAATATTTGATAAATATAAAACATTTTTAAAAAATAATAATATTGTTATAATATACGGCAAAGTTATAACTAATAAATTTAATAATAGAAATATAATGTTAGCTTACAAAATTATTGATATACATAAAATGCGTATAAAATATGCAAAACGTTTAATTATATCTTTAGATGAAAATACAATTAATGATAAATTAATTGATAAAATTGGTAAAATTTTAAAGCAACACAGTTCTAATTTAGTACAAGTTATATTTAAATGCAAATTGAAAAATTTAGAAATATTTTTATGTTCCAATAAAAATTGGAATATATTTCCAACTGAATTATTAATTAATAGTTTATCCGATATATTAGGTTATAATGCTATTAATTTAGAATTTAATCACTAATTTTATTAGTAAATATTTTTAAATTTCTAATTATTATTGATTATATTCCAATTTCGACCATCTTTTTTAATCATTTTTATGGAATCTAATGGCCCCCAAGTACCTGCTTTATAATATTGTGGTTTAATATTATGATATTGCCATGCGTCAGTTATAGAGTCAACCCATGTCCATGCTGCTTCTATTTCATTACGATGCAAAAATAAAGATTGCATTCCATTCATTATTTCCAGTAATAATTTTCCATACTCATTAATATTGTAATTTTTATTATATATTTCTGAAAAATTTAAATTTAATTTTGCATTTTCTAATTTATATTTTTGATTAAATTCTGGAACTTTATTTAAAATTTGAATATCTATTCCTTCATTTTTATATAATCTAATTGTTAATTTGTTTTGAGGTAATATTTTATAATATTTTCTAAATAAATTAAAAGGTGGATGTTTATAGTATATTACTATTTCAGAGTATTTAATTGGTAATCTTTTACCTGTGCGTAAATAAAAAGGTACCCCTAACCAACGGTGATCATCAATATCAACTTTAATAGCAACGAAAGTTTCTGTATAACTATTTTTAGTTGATCCATTTTCTTCTAAATATCCGGGAACTTTTAATTCTTTTATAAACCCTTGTGTATATTGTCCTTTAACAGTACTATTATATACATTTTTATAACTTATTGGTTTTAATTTATGTAAAATTTTAATTTTTTCATCACGTATTTTATCTGCAGTGAAATCAGATGGAGGTGACATAGTAATAATAGATAAAATCTGTAGCAAATGACTTTGTAACATATCTTTCATTTGACCAACTTTATCAAAATAATCCCATCTATTTTCTATTCCAATTTGTTCAGCTACAGTAATTTGTACATGATCAATAGATTTATTGTCCCAATTAGAAATAAATAAATTATTGGCAAATCTTAAATACATTAAATTTAATATAGCTTCTTTACCTAAATAATGATCTATTCTATAAATTTGATTTTCATTGAAATATTTAGAAATTTGATTATTTATATTTATAGATGAAACTAAATTTGTGCCTAAAGGTTTTTCTACAACTATTCTACTATTATTGGTATTTAAACCAAACAAACCTAATCCTTTACAAATTTGACCAAATACTGTATACGGTGTAGCTAAATAGTATATATTAGTTATAGATTTTTTTAATTTTTTATATAACAAAGTAAAACTTTTTGTATTATTAATGTTAATATTACAAAAATCTAAACGATTTTTTAAAATTTCCCAAAATTTTTCATCAATTTTTTCATCTATAAAATTTTCTAAAGATGTTCTCACGATATTAATGTATTTTAAAATATTACATGAATCTCTACCAATGCATATTATACGAAATTGAGATTTAATTAATCTTAATTTTTCTAATTGATATAATGATGGAAATAATTTACGTTTTGCTAAATCACCTTTAGCACCAAAAATAATTAAATTGCAAGGTTTCATTAAATTATATTTAACCATAATTTTATTAAATTATTTTAAATATTTTTACTAAAAATACGTTTATTTTTAAATAAAAATTACCTAATATCCATTAAATATTACACATTGTAAATAAATTTAATTATAATAAATTTTATTTAATATTTAATATACTATTATAGATAATATTACAATATTGTTTATTTATTAAAAAATGTATATAATTTATTTTTTAATAAATTATTGTTAATCTAACTTATTAATATTTTTAAATTTTTATATATTTAAAATTAAATAATATAAATAAGGGAATAAAGACTTCATGTTTGATATATCAATAGATTCAAATAGTTTAAAAACATATATTTATCATCATTTAAATCATTTGCAAATAAATTTAAAAAATTTTCATATTGTAACAGATAAAGATATAAATAGTTTTTGGGTACTAAATATTGATTCAATTTTTTTTTCTTTATTGTTAGGTACAATATTTGTTATATTCTTTAAATATATTGCATCTAATGTAGATAGAGGTGTTCCTAGTAAAACACAAGCTTTTGTAGAAATAATAGTATTATTTATTGAGAATTGTGTTTCTACTACATTCAGTAATGTAAAAAGTAAATTAATAGCTCCTTTATCTATGACAATATTTATATGGGTTTTTTTAATGAATTTAATGGATTTAATACCAGTTGATATATTGCCATATTTTGGAGAGAAAATATTACATTTACCTTATTTAAGAATAGTACCATCTGCAGATATAAATATTACTTTTGCAATGTCTTTGGGAGTATTTATATTAATATTATATTATAGTTTTAGATTTAAAAAATCTGAAGTTTTATTAAAAGAAATGCTATTTATACCTTTTAATAATCCAATATTTATACCAATAAATTTTACACTTGAATGTATTAATTTATTATCTAAACCAATGTCTTTAGGATTAAGATTATTTGGTAATATGTATTCTAGTGAATTAATTTTCGTATTAATATCTTGTCTGTTGCCATGGTGGTTACAATGGATATTGTCTGCTCCATGGGCAATATTTCATATTTTAATAATTACATTACAAGCATTTATTTTTATGATCATTACTATAATTTATCTTGCTATAGCAAGTGAAACACATTAATTTAAATTTAGGAATTTTTTATGAATATAAATACAAATTCAGTATATATGGCTGTTTCTATTATGATGGGATTAGCTGCTATTGGAGCTTCAATTGGAATAGGTATTTTAGGTAGTAAATTTTTAGAAGGTGTATCGAGACAGCCAGAATTAACACAATTATTACGTACCCAATTTTTTATAATAATTGGGTTAATAGATGCTATTCCTATGATTACTGTAGGTATAGGATTATATATGTTATTTGCATTATAGTTGATATTAATTTAAAAACATAATCATTTATTTTTATTAAGAGAAATTTTAAAATTGAATATTAATGCTACCATTTTTGGACAAATAATTGCTTTTATAATTTTTGTTTCATTTTGTATGAAATTTATATGGCCTCCATTAATTGATGCAATAAATAAACGACAAAAAGATATTGCAAAAAATATATCAGCAGCAGAAGATATAAAAAATAAAGCAAACTTATTACAAATAAAATCAATTAATAATTTAAAGAATACTAAATTACAAGCAAATATAATAATTAATAATGCTTACTCTTTAAAAGAGGAAATAATAAAAAAAGCAAAAATTGAAGCACAAATAGAAAAAAATAAAATTATATATAATGCACAATTAGAAATAAATCGTAAATATAGTATAGCTCGTAAAGAACTACAAAATGATATTTCTATGCTTTCAATAAAATGTGTTAAAAAAATTTTTAAACATTCAATGAATAAAATAGTGAATGATGATATAATTGAAAAAATAGTTTCTAAACTGTAGTGAGATAAAATGTAATTTTATGATAAATACTATAGCTCGTCCATATGCAAAAGCTATATTTAAAATTGCTGTTGAATCTGATAGTATAGAGTATTGGTTATCAATGTTAAAATTTATTTCTATAATTTTATCAAATAATCAAATTAAAAATTTATACTCTGGTTTAGTAATAAACAGTAATCTTCAAAAGATATTACTATCATTAAGTAATAAATATTGTAATTCTTTTGGTATTAATTTGATTAAATTAATTTTAAAAAATAAGCGTTTTAATATTGTACCTTATGTTTTAAAACAATTTATTGACTTAAATAATGAGAAAAATAATATTTGTGAAATTAAAATAATTTCTGCTTATAAGTTAAATAAATTACAACTTGAAACAATTTGTAATGTAATAAAAAAAAAATTACTATGTAATGTCTCGTTTGTTTGTATTATTGATAAAAAAATAATATCTGGAATAATTATATATATAAAAGATTCAATAATTGATTGTAGTATCAAAGGATATTTAAAAAATCTATCTGAATTTTTAAAAATTAATTTTTAAGGATACAATAATTATTATGCAACAACTAAATTCTACTGAAATTAGTGAATTGATAAAACAACGTATTGTTGAATTTAATGTTGTAAACACTGAATGTAATGAAGGAACAATAATTTCTGTAAATGATGGTATTATTAGAATTAGTGGTTTATCACTAGCCATGCAAAGTGAAATAATTAAACTACCTGAAGGTAAATTAGCTATAGTTATGAATTTAGAAAGAGATTCTGTATGTGCAGCAGTAATGGGTGATTATAGCAATTTATCTGAAGGAATTAAAGTTCAATGCACTGGTAAAATTATTGAAATACCTGTTGGATCTAATTTACTAGGAAGAGTTATTAATGCTATTGGAATACCTATAGATTGTAAAGGTCCAATACAAAATGACGGTTTTTCTCCTATAGAAAAAATTGCTCCTAATGTCATTGATAGATATCCTGTGACTAAACCTGTACAAACAGGATATAAAGCTATAGATACAATGATTCCTATTGGCTGTGGACAAAGAGAACTTATTATTGGAGATAGAAATACTGGTAAATCTTCATTAGCTTTAGATATTATTATTAATCAAAAGTATAGTGGTATAAAGTGTATTTATGTTGCTATAGGACAAAAAGCATCAACAATAACAAATGTGGTACAAAAATTAATAGAACATAATGCTTTACAATATACAACTGTGATTGTTGCTTCTGCTTCTGAACCTGCGGTTTTACAGTATTTAGCTCCATATTCGGGATGTTCTATAGGAGAATATTTTAGAGATCGAGGTGAAAATGCTTTAATTGTATATGATGATTTATCAAAACAAGCTGTTGCTTATAGACAAATATCTTTATTACTTCGTAGACCACCAGGAAGAGAAGCTTATCCAGGAGATATATTTTATATACATTCTAGGTTATTAGAACGATCCGCTTGTGTTAGCAAGGAGTATGTGGAAAAATGTACTAATGGTATTATTAAAAATAAAACAGGATCATTAACTGCAATTCCTATAATTGAAACAAAATCAGGTGATGTAACTTCGTTTATCCCTACTAATGTAATTTCAATAACTGATGGTCAGATATTTTTAGAATCTAATTTATTTAATTCTGGTATTAGACCAGCTATTAATCCTGGAATTTCTGTATCACGTGTGGGAAGTACTGCACAAACACATATTATAAAATCTTTATCTAGTGGCATTAGAACCGCACTAGCTCAATATAAAGAATTAAAAGCTTTTTCACAATTTTCGTCTGATTTAGAAGATAATACATTGAAACAATTAAATCATGGGCAAAAAGTTACTGAATTATTAAAGCAAAAACAGTATAATCCTATGTCTGTTGCTAAACAAGCATTGCTATTATTTGCTATAGATAATAATTATTTGGATGATATTAAATTATTAGAAATTAATAGTTTTGAATTAAATTTAATAAATTATATTGATAAAGAACATAAAGATATAATGGCTAAAATTAATAAAAATTGTATTTTTAATAACGAAGTTAAAAAAATTTTTAAAAAAATTTTAGATACGTTTAAAAAAGATCATGCTTGGTGAAATATAATGGTTTTTTATTTAATTATAAAAATATAATTTGGTATACTAAATGTCAAATATAATGGATATATATAATAAGATTTTAAGTATTAAAAATACACAAAAAATTACTAAAGCTATGGAAATGGTATCTGCATCAAAAATGCGGAAAATTAAGAAACATATGAATAACTGTAGTCATTATATCTTAATGATTATTAATGTTTTAAATAATATTAAAAATAGTAGTATAGAATATAATCATAAATATTTAATAAATAAAAATTTAAATAATAAAATAGGATATTTGATTATTTCAACTGATCGTGGTTTAGTAGGTAATTTAAATATTAATTTATTTAAAAAAGTTTTATTTGATATTGCAAAATGGGATAAACAAGGAATAAAAAGTGAAATAGCATTAATTGGAGAAAAATCAGTTTTATTTTTTAATTCAATTAGAATGCCCCATATTTCTAATGTTATTAGAATTGGAGATAATCCAAAATTATCAACATTATTAAAGCTAATTAAAATAATGTTAAACTTATATGATACAGGAGTTTTAGATAAGATATACATAGCGAATAATAAATTTATAAATAATATTTCTTATATTCCACAAATAGAACAAATTTTGCCAATAAAATCATTACAAAATAAAATAAATAAAAAATATTGGTCTTATATATATGAATCAGATCCTAAATTAATTTTAGATGAATTATTTACAAAATATATAGAATCACAAGTTTATTATAAAGTTATTGAAAATATAGCTAGCGAACAATCAGCGAGAATGGTTTCAATGAAAAATGCAACAGAAAACGGTCAAAATATAATACATGAGTTACAAATTTTACATAATAAAGTTAGACAATCAGCAATTACTCAAGAGATTGCTGAAATTATTTCTGGAGCTACAGCTGTTTAAATAATAAATTTTTATTTATAGGTGGTCAAATGGCTATGGGACATATTATTCAAATAGTTGGAACTATAATTGATGTAGAATTTCCAACAAATGCTATACCTAAATTATTTAATGCTCTTAAAATAAAACATAATAATATAGATTTAATACTAGAAGTTGAACAACATCTTGGAGATGGTATAGTACGATGTATAGCAATGGGATTATCTGATGGATTATATAGAGGGTTAGAAGTAATTGATTTGAAAAAATCAATAGAAGTTCCAGTAGGAAAATCAACTTTAGGAAGAATTTTAAATGTTCTTGGTGAACCTATAGATATGAAAGGCCCCATAGATTCGTTAGAAAAACATTCTATTCATAGACAAGCTCCGTCATATGAAGAGTTATCTACTTCACAAGAATTGCTAGAAACAGGAATTAAAGTAATAGATCTAATGTGTCCTTTTGCTAAAGGTGGAAAAGTAGGGTTATTTGGAGGAGCTGGTGTAGGAAAAACTGTAAATATGATGGAATTAATTAGAAATATTGCTATTGAACATTCTGGGTATTCTGTTTTTGTAGGAGTAGGAGAGCGTACAAGAGAAGGCCATGATTTCTATCATGAAATGATAACATCTAAAGTTATTGATAAAGTTTCATTAATATATGGCCAAATGAATGAACCACCAGGTAATAGATTACGAGTAGCATTAACAGGTTTAACAATTGCTGAAAAATTTAGAGATGAAGGTCGTAATATACTATTATTTATAGATAATATATATAGATATACATTAGCTGGAACTGAAGTTTCTGCATTATTAGGTAGAATGCCATCGGCTGTAGGATATCAACCGACTTTAGCAGACGAAATGGGCTCACTACAAGAACGCATATCATCTACAAAAAAAGGATCTATAACATCTATTCAAGCTGTATATGTTCCCGCTGATGATTTAACTGATCCATCTCCAGCAACTACTTTCGCTCATCTTGATGCTACTATAGTATTAAGTAGACAAATAGCATCTTTAGGAATTTATCCTGCTGTAGATCCATTAGACTCAACAAGTCGTCAGTTAGATCCATTAATAGTAGGACAACGTCATTATGACGTAGCTTGTAAAGTTCAATCTGTATTACAACGTTATAAAGAATTAAAAGATATTATTTCTATTTTAGGAATAGACGAACTTTCTGAAGAAGATAAATTAATAGTATCTAGAGCTAGAAAAATACAAAAATATTTATCTCAACCATTTTTTGTTGCTCAAATATTTAACGGTTTTTCTGGAAAGTATGTTCCTTTAAATGAAACAATTAATAGTTTTGAAGGTATTGTTAATGGCACATATGATCATTTACCAGAACAATTTTTTTATATGATAGGTTCTATAAAAGAAGCAATTAAAAAGATTTAATTAATATTTAATAACTTAAATAAAAACTTATGTTTAATAAAGAATTTAATTTACATATTGTACGATATAACAAACAAATATTTTCAGGATTAGTTATAAAAGTTAAGATATCTAGTGAAATAGGAGAAATGGAAATTTTATTTGGACATTCTCCTCTTATTGCTTTAATTAAACCTGGACCTCTACTAATAGTAGATAAAAAAATGAATAAAAAATTTATCAATATTTCTGAAAGTATACTTGAAATACAACAAAAAACAGTTATTATATTAACTAATTAATGATTATTATGTAATTTATTTTTAAAATTTTTACATGCATATTCTATTTCTATTTTAGCTTGATTAGCATCTGATAATCCATTTATTTTAGTCCATTTATTTTTTTCTAATTTTTTATAATGTTCAAAAAAATGTATTATTCTCATTTTTAAATCATTGTTTAAATCATGTATATCATTAATTAAATTAAATTCATTTGATAATTTATTACTTGGAACAGATATGATTTTCGAATCATTACCATGTTCATCTTGCATATTTAGAACACCAATTGGTTTACAATTTATAACAGATAAAGGTAACAGTGGATAATTACAAATAACTAATGCATCTAATGAATCTCCATCTGAAGAAAGAGTATTGTTTATATATCCATAATTACAAGGATAAAACATTGCTGTGGGTATAAATCTATCTACAAATAAAGCTCCAGTTTCTTTATTAATTTCGTATTTTATAGGATTTGAATTAGATGATATTTCTATTATTACATAAATATCATTTGGTATATTATTTCCTGATTTAATTAAATTTATATTCATTATTATAATCCTTATTATTAAAGTTTTTGTTTATTTTATAAAAAATAATTATATATTACAAAATTTATTTCTATATTATATTATAAATTATATATAAATTATAAAATTTATTAAATACAAAAGTAAATTATAAAAATTTTATGTTTATAAAAAATAAAACTTATCTAATTTTTTGATTAGGAGATCTAATTATGTATGCAGTTTTCCAAAGTGGTGGGAAACAATATTTAGCAAAAAAGGGTAAAATAATACGTTTAGAAAAACTTGATAATTTAATTGGAGATATCATTGAATTAAATAAAGTTTTAATGATTGTAGAAAATAATAAAGTTGATTTAGGAAAACCTTATATAAAAAATAAAAAAATTATAGCAATAGTAGTTGCTCATGGTAAACATAATAAAATAATGATTATAAAATTTAAAAGAAGAAAACATTTTATGAAACGTCAAGGTCATAGACAATTATTTACAGATATAAAAATAACTAATATTGATAAATTATAAAACATTATAATTTGGAGTAATATATTATGGCACATAAGAAAGCTGGTGGATCGACTCGTAATGGTAGAGATTCAGAAAGTAAACGTTTAGGAATAAAATGTTTTGGCGGTGAATGGGTATGTGCAGGAAGCATTATAGTACGTCAACGTGGTACTAAATTTAAACCTGGAATTAATGTTGGATGTGGTAAAGATCATACTTTATTTGCATTAGTAAATGGTGAAATTAAATTCACAAAAAATGGTATAAAAAACAAACAATTTGTTAATATTGTATCTAATTAATTATTATGAATATAATAATAAATCAATATTACTATATATTAGGAATTAATAATGAAATTTATTGATGAAGCTTATATTAAAGTCATCGGAGGTAATGGAGGTGATGGTTGTATTAGTTTTTTACGAGAAAAAAATATAGCTTATGGAGGACCTGATGGTGGTAATGGTAATAACGGAGGTAATGTATTTATAAGTACTGATAAAAATATCAATACTTTAATAGAATATAATTTTAAAAAAATTTTTCAAGCTGAACATGGAGGTAACGGCAAGGGTTGTAATTGTACTGGGAAACGTGGTAAAGATCTAGTAATAAAAGTTCCAGTAGGAACAAGAATTTTAAATACAGATACTAATATTATTGTTAAAGATATGATCTATAATCATCAAATTGTAATTGTTGCAAAAGGTGGATTACCTGGTTTAGGTAATAATAGATTTAAATCTTCAATTAATAGAGCTCCGTATAAAAAAACTAATGGTACTAAGGGTGAAATTAATAATCTTAAATTACAATTAATATTATTAGCTGATGTTGGTATGTTAGGATTACCAAATTCTGGTAAATCTACATTGACTCGATCTATATCATCATCTAAAACGAAAATAGCTCATTATCCATTTACAACTTTAGTACCTAATTTAGGCGTTGTTAAAGTTAATAATAATAATTTTACTATAGCAGATATTCCTGGATTAATTAAAGGAGCATCTTCTGGACGTGGATTAGGAATAAATTTTCTTAAACATTTAGAACGTTGTAAATTATTATTACATTTAGTAGATTTATTGCCGATATATAATAATCCTATAGAAAATATTACAATATTACTAAATGAACTTAAGCAATATAGTTATAAACTTTTTATAAAACCTCAATGGTTAATTTTTAATAAATCAGATTTAATATCTTCAAATAACGCTAAAAAAATTGTAGATAATGTAATTAATAAACTAAATTGGACTAACAAATATTATATAATATCTGCAATTAACAACATAGGTACTTTAAATTTAAGCTTAAATATAGAAAAATTTATTAATAAAACATGATATGTATGTTAACTATATATTTAATAAAATAAATATATAAATTAGTTATTATATAATAAAAAATTATTAATATATTGTTTTTTATTAATAAATTATTTACATTAATTTTAATATTTTACTAATTTTAGTCTAATAAATTTTATTTGTAATTACAAATTTTGTATAAAAGATAAAGCCATATTTATACGTTGTATTGAACGTAATTTACCTATATTATAAATAGTTAAATACATTGAAGGAGATTCTCTTTTTTGAGTTAGAGCAATTCGTAATGGCATACATATATCTTTCATACTTATATTTAATGATATTGATGCTTTTTGTATGATATATTTTATTAATTTTTCATCCCATTTATTAATTTTTAGTAATTTGTTTCTTATATACTTTAATATTTTTATAGAATACTTATTTAAGTAAGTACTATAATTTTTATAATTAAAATTAGAAAAATCTTCATAAAAATATTTACAGTTTTCAACTATTTCTTTAAGTGTTTTATATTTATTTTTAAACATCATTAAAATATTTTTTAATGATGGACCATTATTAATATTAATTCGTTGATTATTAAAATGCCATATTAAATGTTTTAGAATTTTATCTTCAGGTAAATTTTTTATATAAAAATGATTTATCCATAGTAATTTTTTTAAATTCAATCTACTTGATGATTTATTTATAGAATTTAAATTAAATACTTTTTTCAAATTATTTAAACTAAAAATTTCTCTATTACCATCAGACCATCCTAATTTTACTAAATAATTTAATATAGCTTCAGGTAAAAATCCACAATCTCTATATTCCATAATACCCATTGACCCATTTCTTTTAGAAAGTTTTGTACCATCATGATTAAAGATTATAGGTATATGTATATAAAAAGGTATAGGAGCCCCAATAGCTTTTATTATATTAATTTGTCTAGGAGTATTATTAATGTGATCAGATCCTCTAATAACATGTGTAATAGACATATCATAATCATCAACTATTACACAAAAATTATAAGTAAATGAACCATTTGTACGTTTAATTATAAAATCATCTAATTCTTCATTATTAAATTTAATTTTACCGTATATTATATCATTAAATATAACTGATCCTGTTTTAGGATTTTTAAAACGTATTACATATGGTTTATTAATTTTTTTATTTGTGTTATTAATACATAATCTATCATAGCGAGGTTTTTGTTTATTTAACATTTGTAATTTACGTAAATTATATAGGCGTTTTTCAGAACAATAGCATTTATATGCTAGATTTAAATTTAATAATTTATTTAAGAAAAATTGATATCTTTTCAATCTATTTGATTGTAAATAAATTTTTTCATCATAATCTATATTTAACCAATTTATACTATTAATAATATATTGAATTGAATTTTGGTTTAATCTATTTAAATCTGTATCTTCTATGCGTAATAAAAATTTACCTTTATTAATTTTAGCAAATAACCATGCATATAATGCAGTACGTATATTTCCAAGATGTAAAAAACCAGTTGGACTAGGTGCAAAACGAGTTTTAATTGTCAAAATATCATATCCTACATGTAATATATAAATTATTAAGTACATTAATACTAACTTATTTTATTTAATAAATATAATTAATTTATTGAAATAAAAATCATAATACTTTATATTATATATAAAAATATTTACAATATATATTAGCACTTTGCTATATTCATTGGGTGATTAGCTCAGTTGGGAGAGCACCTCCCTTACAAGGAGGGGGTCGGCGGTTCAAGTCCGTCATCACCTATATATTTTGTAATTTAATTTTGGGTCGTTAGCTCAGTCGGTAGAGCAGTTGACTTTTAATCAATTGGTCGCAGGTTCGAATCCTGCACGACCTATATATTTTAATTGATATAAATTTTAATAATAATTAGTTATAATATTAATTTTGAAGTTGTACTAGATAGTCGCTGTTTAATAAAAATATTTAATTATTATAATTTTATATATAAACAGAGGAAAGTCCGGACTCCATAGAGCATGGTGCCAGATAATTTCTGGGAAGATGTAAATCTACGACAAGTGCAACAGAAAATATACCGCCTTATTTAAAATATTTAAAAAGGTAAGGGTGCAATGGTGTTGGTAAGAGCTCACCGCATATTTGGTAACAAAATATGGTTATTGTAAACTTCCACCAGGAGCAAGGCTAAATATATTCTTATTGCTCGTATTATTGAATATGGTAAGCCGCTTGAATTATTATGTGAATAATAATCTAGATAAATGACTATCCAAGACAGAATCCGGCTTATTGTCAACTTCAAAAAGTTTTGTATAAAATTTATTTTTTTTGTTACTTTTATATATTAAATATAATATAGAACTTATAATCCCAATAACTAACATAATTAAAGGAAACATAACTAATAAAAAAGTTAAAGTTTTTTCATATATTTGAAATATTGTTGTTTTTACTAATAAAAAACCTATAGATATGAATATACATACCTATAATAAAGCACTAATAAAATTAAAAAAATAGAATTTATAAATATTTAATCCAGATAATCCAGTTATAATTGGGAGCAATGTTCTAATAAAACCTATGAATCTACCTATTAATAAAGCATAAAATCCATATTTATTAAACATTGTGTATGTTTTTTGATGGTAATACTTAGGTAAATTTTTTAACCATCTTCCTTGTAAATAACCTATCCAACTACCCAAAAAAGATGCAACAGTAAATATTAATATAGAAAATGGAAAATTTAATGTTACTTTAGCTGTTAATATACCCAATAAAATTAATAAACTATCCTCAGGTAGAAATGTAGCAGGTAATATACTATTTTCTGAAAATAAAATTACAAAAATAAATAAATAAATTATCCAAACTAAATGTGGTTTTGATAATTTATCAAAATCTTGATTCCAAAGAGCAATAATTATATTATAAAATACATTCATATTGTAATACTTATAAATATATTATAATTAATATTATTAAATTTTAATTAATAATAAATTATTAATGCAATTATACTTATTTATATGTAATTTTAAATACTATTTAAAATTTAAATTTTATTAAAAATATTTCTATAATAAGGATGTTATTTTATGAAAAATTATAAATATAAATTTATTGAATTTTTAATAAACAGACAAGTTTTACAATTTGGGAAATTTATTTTAAAATCTGGTCGTATAAGTCCATATTTTTTTAATATTGGAGCGCTTAATACTGGTTTAGATTTACTTTTTTTAGGTAAAGTATATGCTACTATGATTATAAAATTAGGAATAAAGTTTAATATGTTATTCAGTCCTGCATATAAAGGTATTCCAATAGTAATTTCTACAGCTATTGCATTATCAAAATATTTTAAATTAAATGTTCCTTATGCTTTTTCTAGAAAAGAAAATAAAAATTATGGAGAAGTTAGTTCTATTGTTGGGTGTAATTTACAAGGAAATATTCTTATATTAGATGATGTTTTAACATCTGGAATTACTATAAGTGAATCTATAAAATTAATAAAACAACAAAAATCTAATGTAGAAAATATAATCGTATCAGTAAATAGAGAAGAAATTAATATTAATAAAATATTAACTAAAATTAAAATAGAAAATAACCATAAATGTAAAATATACTCAATAGTCAATATAAGTGATATTATTTTATATTTGAAAAATAAAAATATTATGTTAGATAAATTAATTTATATGCAAGAATATCGTAATAAATATATTTATTAAAAAATATTATATTTAATTTTTAAGTTTATTTTATTATTTAACTCCTGAATGACCAAAACTTTTTTTTGATCTTAAAGTAATTTCATCAAAAGATTTCACTATATCAAATTTCGTTTTTATTATAGGAATAAAAATCATTTGAGCAATCCTATTACCAGGATAGACAAAAAATTTTTTATTACTACGGTTCCATAAAGCAACCATAATCTCACCTTGATAATCTGAATCAATTACTCCAACTAAATTACTTAATACTATTCCATGTTTATGTCCTATACCAGATCTAGGTAAAATTAATGCTGTTACGTTAATGTTATTAATATGAATAGCGAAACCAGTATTAATTATCATAGTTTTATTAGAATCAATACATATAGGTGAATTAATACATGCTCGTAAATCTAAACCAGATGAACCATATGTAATACAACTAGGTAATGGAAATTCTTTACCTATTCTTTGATCTAGAATTTTAATTTTAATTTTTTTCATTATTAATATCCATAATTATACATTAGTTTTTACATTATTATTTATGTTTTTAAATATAATTTATTTATATGTTTTGAAGTTAAATATATTTACAAATGAATAATAAAATACTTAATTTTTATATTTATATATAAATAATATATTATATATTTTTAATAATTACTAAATTTATAATAATTATACTATTATAAATAATACATAGATTATTTTTTCACTAAAAAACTAAATTTTAATTAAAAATTAATAAATATTATTTATTCATAAGTATTATATAAAATAATAAATATGAATTTGATAATGTAATGTACATTATTATATAATAATTAAATATTTTTATTAAAAGTAATTACTCATAATATTGGAAATAATATTTATGTCTAAAATATGTAAAATAACTGGTAAACGTCCATTAAGAGGAAATAAAAGATCTCATTCTATGAGAGCTACTAAACGTTGGTTTTCACCTAATTTACATTATCATCGTTTTTGGATTTCAAAAGAAAATCGTTTTATTAAATTACTGGTTTCAAGTAAAGGTATACGTATCATAGATAAAATTGGCATAGAAAAAGTATTATCTAATAAGTTAAATTATCAAAAAATTATTAAATAAGGAATTAAAATATGGCAAAAAATTCTCGAGAAAAAATTAAACTTATTTCTTCAGCAAAAACTGGTCATTTTTACACTACAACAAAAAATAAAAGAAATAATTCAGAAATAATAAATTTAAAAAAGTTTGATCCCATCGTTAGAAAACATGTTTTATATAAAGAAATTAAATTAAGATAAACATTTTTTAATATTTAGAAGTTTCTTTAAATAAATATACTTATATATATTTTATATGAATATATTTATTAAAATTGTATTTATTACATATATTTAAATAATTATTATAAAGTATATGGCCCCTGCTGGATTTGAACCAGCGACCAAGCAATTATGAGTCGCCTGCTCTGACCACTGAGCTAAGGGGCCTTTAATCTTATTAAATTAATTTAATATACTTATTATTATATTAAATATAATATTATTTATGCAAGTATTTTTTAATTTTTTATATAAAATTTAATCATTATATTACAATACATATATAGTTTAAATTAACTTAAAAAATTTGTCATTGACTAATTCTATTATTTTTATAATAATCACGGATTGCTTTTATATTTTTAAAATCATTATTAAATAATAATTTTTTAATATAAAAACCTTTTTTATAACCATGTTCCACTAATAACCAACTAACTTTATATAAATAATTTTAGCTTTATTACATATAATTTTTAAATCATCTAAGCTATGTTTTCCTGATATTAATGCTCTATGAAGTTAAAATCTTAAATCACCAATATATAAATGTGGATCATTAATAGAAATCTATGAAGGATTACTTATTATAAGATGATATTTTTGTTTCTAATAGAAATAAATTAGTTAGATTTAAAAAAATTAACATTTTTTATGTTAAGATGTAAAGTATTATATTTTGATAATGAAATTACACTTTTATACTTACCTATTCTATCTATTTCCCAATTTAGTTTTTCATAATAAATAGCTAATCAAATATCTCAAGTACCTGTACCTAAATTTAAAATATTAGCTTTTTTATTTTTAATTAATTTTAAGAATTGTTGTACTATACATTCTGTTTCATGCCTAGGAATAATGGTACTTTTATTTACTTTAAATTTTAATGACCAAAATTTACGCAATCCAATTACATAATTTATTGGCTCTCCTTGTATTCTACGATTTAAAAGTTTTTCCAGTTTTATATATTTTTTATAATCAATATAATTTTCATCAAATACTAATATTTTAGTTCTTGATGAATTAGTTACATGTGCAATTAATATCTCAATATCTCTTTTTATAGATTTTTTATTTTTTAATACTTGATTTAATTTATTTATAGCATATATTATCCATTTTCCTATGTAATATATCTATTTTTTTTTGGAAAATACATTTAATTTATTACTTTCATATTCTGTAATTACAGGTTTAATTAATATATCTAAATTACCATTCATTATTTCTTGAATTTTATATGAAGTAAATCCTATTCTATGATCTGTAACGCGTCCTTGTGAAAAATTGTAAGTTCTTATTCTATCTGAACGTTCTCCACTACCTATTAAATTTTTACGTTTAAGTACTTTTTTTTGATGACGTCGTTGTTTTTCCATATTTCTTAAACGTGAACCTAATACAGATAAAGCTTTAGCTTTATTTTTATGTTGAGAACGTTCATCTTGGCATTCTACAACTAAACCAGTTTTTAAATGAGTAATTCTAATAGCTGAATCTGTAGTATTTACATGTTGTCCTCCAGCGCCAGATGAACGAAAAGTATCAATTCTAATATCATGAGATTCAATTTTTGGAAGCTCTTCATTAGGTATATTAGGTATAACTGCTATAGTACAAGTTGAAGTATGTATTCTACCTTGAGATTCTGTATCTGGAACTCTTTGCACACGATGACCACCTGATTCAAATTTTAATTTTCCATAAGATCCTAAATTAGGTATTCTTATAATAATTTCTTTGTATCCTCCATTATCAGAATAATTTATATTTATTATTTCTATATTCCAATTTAAATTTTCTATGAATTTACTATACATTTTAAATAAATTTTGAGCAAATAAAGAGGCTTCATTACCACCAGTTCCAGATCTTATTTCTAATAAACAACCATATTTATCATGGTTATTTTTTAATAATAAAATATCATATATTTTATTTTCTATATTTTTTTTTTGAATTTTTAATTTTTTTATTTCATCATTAGCAATTTCTTTAATTTCTTTATCTTCTAATAATAATTTTGTTGATTTTATATTATTAATTATTTCAGACCATATATTATAATATTTTACTATTTTTGATAATTTATAATATTCTTTATATAATTCACTATAATTTTTATAATTTAATTTTTTAAAAGAATTATTTAAGAATAAAATTTCTAATTTTTTATATCTATTTTTTATAGTTTTTATTTTAGATATAATTTTATTATCCATATTTATTTCCAATCTTTAAAAGATTATTATTTATTTTAAATAAATAATAATTATATTATAATTATTATAATTAAATATTACTAATAAATTAATATTAATACTATAAATTATAAAATATATTTATATTTTTATATAAGAATATAATTATTAATTTATTAATATATTAATCAAGTATAAAATAATAAATAATATAAATTATGATTAGGCAATGGCTATCGCCAGCAAAGATAAATATTTTTTTATCAATTACAGGGCGACGTTTAGATGGATATCATTATATACAAACTTTATTTCAATTTTTAAATTATAGTGATGTATTAACTATAATAACTACTTATAATGGTCGTATTAGATTTTTAAATAAAAATATAAATATTAATGAAAAAGATAATTTAATAATTAAAGCTGCAAGATTATTACAAAAATATTATTGGAATATTAATAGTTCTAATGTTTTAGGAGCAAATATTAAAATAAAAAAAATTATACCAATAGGCAGTGGTTTAGGGGGGGGATCTTCCAATGCAGCTACAACACTACTTGCTTTAAATAGACATTGGAATTGTAAAATAGATATTGATTCTCTTGCAAATTTAGGATTAATGTTAGGTGCAGATGTTCCTGTTTTTATATATGGAAAATCTGCTTTTGCTCAAGGTATAGGTGATAAATTAACGTTTATTAATTTACAAGAAAATTGGTATTTAATTGCTATTCCACCAATTAGTATAAATACTAAAATTATATTTAATGATCCTAAGCTAAAAAGAAACTCAAAAAAAAGATCTTTATCTTGTATTTTAAATGAACCTTTTTATAATGATTGTGAAGAAACAGTAATAAAAAGATTTTTTATTATTAAAAAGTATTTAATGTGTCTTTTAAAATATGCTCCATTTAGATTAACTGGAACAGGAGCATGTATGTTTGCAGAATTTAATTCAATATTTCATGCTAATAAAATTAAAAAAAAAATTCCTAAATGGATTAATGTAATTCTTGTTAAAGGATCTAACATTTCACCTTTACATAAAAAATTATAATTATTTATTAGTAAAATTTTATTTATTTAAATAAATCAAATGATTAGGTGATGTGTATTTTGTCGAAAATTAAATTGTTTTTTGGAAATTCTGTACCCCAACTATCGAAATTAGTTTCTAATAATTTATTTATACAATTAAGTAGTGCTAATGTTAATCGTTTTAGTGATGGAGAAATTAATGTTAAAATAAATGAAAATGTTCGCGGAGAAGATGTGTTTGTTATTCAGTCTACATGCGCTCCAACAAATGATAATTTGATGGAATTAATTGTTATTATAGATGCATTACGTCGTGCTTCAGCTGGACGTATTACAGCTGTAATACCATATTTTGGTTATGCACGTCAAGATCGTAGAATTCGCTCAGCTAGAGTTTCAATTACTGCTAAAGTAGTAGCAGATTTTTTATCTTGCGTTAATGTTGATAGAATTTTAACTGTTGATTTACATTCAGAACAAATTCAAGGATTTTTTGATGTTCCTATAGACAATATATTTAGTAGTCCAATATTATTAAAAGATATATTAAATAAGAAATTAGATAATCCAATAGTAGTATCACCTGATATAGGAGGTATAATTCGCGCTAGAGTAATAGCTAAATTATTAAATGTGAATATGGCTATTATTGATAAACGTAGAACAAAAGCTAATTTTTCTCAAGTAATGAATATTATAGGTGATGTAAGAAATAAAGATTGTATATTAATTGATGATATAATTGATACTGGATTTACTTTATGTAAAGCAGCAAAAGTATTAAAAGACCAAGGAGCTAAACAAATATTTGCATATGCCACACATCCTATATTTTCAGGTTGTGCTTATAAAAATATTAAATACTCATTAATTAATGAAATTATTGTATGTGACACAATACCTTTAAATGAAGATATAAATAAATTACGAAACATTAGAGTTTTAACTCTATCTAAAATTTTAGCAGAATCTATCAAGAGAATTAGTAATGAAGAATCAATTTCAGAAATGTTTTAATTTAAAAATTAACGATTAAATAAAAAGTGTATTATATCTGCATCTTGAATTATGTAATTTTTACCCTCTGATCTAATTTTCCCCATTTCTTTAGCTTTTTTTTCTCCTTTACAGTTAATAAAATCTTTAAAAGAAATAGTTTTAGCTCTAATAAAATTATTTTTTATATCTGTATGAATTTTCCCAGCAGCATCATATGCGTTTGTTCCTATAGTAATAGGCCATGCTCTTATTTCTTTTATTCCAACGGTGAAATATGTATGCAAATTTAATAATCTATATCCTGCATTAATTATTTCATTTAATGAATCATTATATTTTTGATTTGTTGGTTTAATATTATATTGTTTTAGTTTTGTATAAACTTGATTATTTAAATTTTTAGCGCAAATACAAATAATTTGTACTTTTTCTTTAATCGCAATTGAAGATAATTTATTTAAGTATTTATTTGTAGTTTCGTTTTCCGAAGATATATTTGCTATATACATATATGGTTTTATAGTTAATAATTTTAATAGTTTAATTACTTTTATTTTTTCTTTTGATAATTTTACAGTATTTAACATAAGTGATTTATTTAAATAATATAAACATTCTTCTAAAACTATTAGAACAAATTTATTTATTTTTTTATTTTCTTTTTTTAATTTTTTTGTAATTTTTTTAATTTCATATTCGCATGTAGCTATATCATGTAATATTAATTCTGTATTTACTATATTAGTATCTTCTAATGGATTTA
Organism: Enterobacterales bacterium; assembly: GCA_047692235.1. Taxonomy (GTDB): domain Bacteria; phylum Pseudomonadota; class Gammaproteobacteria; order Enterobacterales; family Enterobacteriaceae; genus JBLLJR01. Next base: position 38,148 of record JBLLJR010000004.1, on the reverse strand, counting down.
TTTTTTCAGATACATGTATTATATTTTTATCATGGAAACAACGAACGACATGACAAATAGCATCTACATTTTTAATATTTTCTAAAAATTTATTTCCTAAACCATAACCGTTTGAAGCACCTTTAACTAAACCAGCAATATCCACAAATGTTATAGGAGCATAAACAATTTTATGTGGATTTACAATTTTTGATAATTCTTCAAGACGTTTATCGTAAATTGGTATAATACCTATATTTGGGTTAATAGTACAGAATGGAAAATTTTTTGTTGAAATTTTTGAGTTAGTTAATAAATTAAATAACGTAGATTTACCAACGTTTGGTAAGCCTATAATACCACATTTGAGTCCCATTTTTTTATTGCCTAATTGTAAAAAATTTTTTATTTATTAAAAATAATAGATGAATTAATTCTTTGTAAACCCATAACTTGTTTTTTATTTGATGTTTTTATTAAAATTACACCATGTGTATTTCTACCAACAATATTAATTTCTGATACGTTAATTCTCATTAACGAACCTACATTAGTAATAATAACAATTTGATCGTAATTTGAAGCTTGAATTGCACCCACCACTTTTCCATTTCTTTTAGTAACTTTTATTGACATTACTCCTTGTGTTGCACGTGATTTAAGTAGATGTTCTTTCAAATGTGTACGTTTTCCATATCCATATTTAGTAATAGTTAATATTGGAATATTTTTTCTAGGGATTATAAGAGATACTACATTGTCTCCTTTATTTAGACTAATTCCTTTAACACCAAGAGCGGTACGTCCTACATTTTTAACTTGACACTCAGGAAATCTAACTACTTTACCATAAGATGTAAATAACATAATTTCATTAGATCCATTAGTTAAACCGACACTTATTAATTCATCTCCTTGATGAAGACTAATAACTATTATTCCAGTGTTTCTTATATTAATTAATTCATTGATATTAGTTTTTTTAACTATACCATTTAAAGTTGCCATAAAAACATAGCTACATTTTGTATATTCTTTCATTAATAAGGCAGTAGTAATTCTTTCGTTTTGTTCTAATGGTAGTAAATTAACTATAGGTTTGCCACGAGATCCTCTACTAGATTCTGGTAATTTATATACTTTTATTTTATAAACTTTACCTTTACTTGAAAATAGAAGTATAGTATCATGAGTGTTTGCTATTAAAATACAACAAATAGAATCTTTATTTTTTATTGCAGTAGCTGATTTTCCCTTACCTCCTCTATGTTGTATTTCATAATCTATTAATGGCTGATTTTTAATGTAACCATGATGTGATATAGTTATTACTACATTTTTTTTATTAACCAAATCTTTATAATTGACCTTTATAGGTTTAATAACAATTTCTGTTCTTCTTGGGTCATTATATTTTTTTTTAATATCAATTAATTCATTTTTAATAACATTCATTAAGTATTTTTTATTTTCTAATATAGAACTTAATTTTTTTATTTTTTTTATCATTTGTTTATATTTATAAAAAATATTTTGTTTCTCTATACTAGAAATTTTATATAAACGTAGACTAAGAATAGACTTAGCTTGTGTATTAGTTAAATAGTAAAAACCATTTTTAATATTATTAAATATAGGTTGATTAATTTTAGATGGTATTTTGATATTTATCAAATCACATATTGGAATTATAGACCAAGCTTTTGCTACTAATTTATTCTGTGCTTCATGTAAATTTAAAGAATTTTTAATTAATTTTAAAATATCATTTATATTAATAATAGCTATAGATATAGCTTCTAAATTTTGTATATATTCATTAGATTTTTTTAAATTAAAAATTGTGCGACGAATTATTATTTCTTTTCTATGATTAAGAAATATATCTAATATATTTTTTAAATTAAGTAATTTTGGTTGGTTATTATATAATGCAACCATATTTACATTAAAAGATACTTTTAATTGTGTCATAGAATATAAGTTATTTAAAATAATATTACTGATTGCATCTTTTTTTGTTTCAATTACGATTCTCATTCCATCTTGATCAGATTCATCTCTTAAATTTGTTATACCATCAATTTTTTTATTTTTTACTAAATTTACAATTTTTTCAATTAATTTAGATTTATTCACTTGATATGGTAATTCATAAATTATAATACTTTTTTTACCATTTTTATTTTTTTCTATTTTTGATCTAGCATAAATGTATATTTTCCCCTTACCTGTAGTATAAGCATTTTTGATTCCATCTATATCTACTATAATTCCTGAAGTTGGTAAGTCTGGACCTTTTATATATTTCATAATATTTTCTATACTTATATTATTATTATTTATATAAGCTATACATCCATCAATAACTTCTGTTAAATTATGCGGAGGAATATTAGTAGCCATACCTACAGCAATACCAGATGAACCATTAATTAATAAGTTTGGAATTTTAGTTGGTAGTATATTTGGAATTATATCAGTACCATCATAATTTTTAACATAATCTATAGTATCTTGTTCCAAATCTACTAAAAATTCATGAGAAATTTTAGTCATTCTTATTTCTGTATAACGCATCGCAGCTGCTGAATCACCATCTATAGATCCGAAATTACCTTGACCATCTATTAAAGTATAACGTAACGAAAATGGTTGAGCCATACGTACAATAGCATCATAAACAGCTGTATCACCATGTGGGTGGTATTTACCTATAACATCTCCTACAATTCTTGCGGATTTTTTATAAGGTTTATTCCAGTGATTTTTAAGCATATACATAGCAAATAAAATTCTACGATGTACAGGTTTAAACCCATCTCTAGCGTCTGGTAAAGCTCTACCAACTATAACTGACATAGCATAATCTAGATATGATTTTTTTAATTCATCTTCAATACTAATTTTTGTTATGTTTTTATTAATATTGGTCATATTAGGTTGGTTATTCCTTTATTTTATATAATTTAATTTAAATTATTACAATTATGCAATTTTTTACATTTAAATATTATATTTAATAAAATTTGATATTTTATTTAAATCTAAATAATAATATCAAATTAATTGTAAAATTATTATATTTTTAATACTTTAAATATTTAATTTAAATTTAATAAAATTTAAATATAATATATTTTAATACCCGGGACGAGAATTGAACTCGTATAGCTAAAAGCTGAGGGATTTTAAGTCCCTTGTGTCTACCAATTTCACCACCCGGGCAAAATATATTTAAATTATAAAAATAATTTTAGGCGCGTCCCGGAGTCGAACCGAGATAATTTAGATTTGCAATCTAATACATAGCCTTTCTGTCAACGCGCCTTTAATGTATTATCATTAATTTATAAAATACATTAATTTATTATATCATAAAATTTTAATTTTTTATTTTTAATGTTTAAATAAATAAATATTTAATTACATAATATCTTGTTATATTAAACTTAAAGTTTTTGTTTTATAAAAATTTAAATGTTATAATAAATGAAATAAAAATTAATATATTCCTATATAATATATAATATATACTATTTTAAATAATTAATTTAATAATTAATATTAAATATTTAATAAATAAAATATTATTTTTATTTTTAATAAAAATAACTTTGGACTATTAAATGATATCTAGAAAAATTCTTGCAAATGCAATTCGTGTTTTAAGTATGGATTCTGTTCAACGTGCTCAATCTGGTCATCCAGGAGCTCCTATGGGTATGGCAGATGTTGCAGAAGTTTTATGGCGAGATTTTATTAATCATAACCCATGTAATCCTAATTGGTGTAATCGTGATAGATTTGTATTATCTAATGGTCATGCTTCAATGTTATTATATAGTATTTTACATCTTACTGGATATAATATAACAATAGATGATTTAAAAAATTTTAGACAATTACACTCAAAAACCCCAGGACACCCAGAAAGAGGATGCACTGATGGTGTAGAAGTTACTACAGGTCCATTAGGCCAAGGATTTGCTAATGCTGTAGGCTTAGCTATAGCTGAACGTACATTATCTGCTCAATTCAATTTTAGTAAATATAATATTATTGATCATTATACATATGTTTTTTTAGGTGATGGATGTATGATGGAGGGTATATCTCATGAAGCGGGATCATTAGCTGGAGTTATGAAACTTGGTAAATTAATTGCTTTTTATGATGATAATGGTATTTCAATTGATGGGAAAGTAATTAATTGGTTTGCTGATGATACTGCTAAAAGATTTGAATCATATAATTGGCATGTAATTAAAAATATTAATGGTCATGATAGTAATGCTATAAAACTTGCTATAGAAGAAGCTCGTAATACAATTGATAAACCATCTTTAATAATATGCAAAACTATTATAGCGTATGGATCTCCTAATAAATCGGGTAATAATAATTCACATGGTGCTCCATTAGGAGAGAAAGAGATTAAATATACTAAAGAATATTTAAATTGGGAATATAAACCATTTTTAATTTCTAAAAATATTTATAAAAATTGGAATGCAAAAAAAATTGGTTTAAATAAAGAATTAATGTGGATAAAAAAATTTAATAACTATAAAAAACATTATCCAAATTTAGCAAAAGAATTTATAAGGAGAATAAACAATAAAATTCCATTACATTTAGAAATAGAAACTGAAAAATTTATCAATCAAGTAAAAAATAAAAATTTACATATTTCTGGAAGACAATCTTCGCAAAATGCTATAGAATTTTTTGGGACTAGATTACCAGAATTTTTAGGAGGATCAGCAGATTTAACATCTAGTAATTTAACAGCTTGGACTGGTTCAAAATCTTTAAATAATTATGTTAATGGTAATTATATTCATTATGGTGTAAGAGAGTTTTGTATGATAGCTATAGGCAATGGCATTTCTTGTCATGGAGGGTTTATACCATATACTTCAACTTTTTTAACATTTTCTGATTATGCTAAAAATGCAATTCGTATGGCTGCATTAATGAATATAAATCATATAATGATTTATACTCATGATTCTATTGGAGTAGGAGAAGACGGCCCAACACATCAACCTATAGAACAATTATCAAATTTACGATCTATACCTAATTTACATACTTGGCGTCCATGTGATCAAATAGAAACTATTGTAGCTTGGAAACATGCAATTATAAGAAAGAATGGGCCAACAGCTTTAATTTTATCAAGACAAAATTTAGAACAACAAAATAGAGATTCAAATCAAATAAATAATATATCTAAAGGTGGATATATATTAAAAAATTGTATTTCAGTTCCTCAACTTATTTTAATATCTTCTGGCTCTGAAATATGTATATCAGTTTTAGCTTATAATAATTTAACTAAATTAGGTTATAAAATTAGAGTTGTATCTATGCCATCAACAAATGTATTTGATGAACAAAATTCAGAATACAAAGAAATGGTATTACCAAAAAATGTAATTAATAGAATTGCTATAGAAGCTAGTTTTTCAGAATTTTGGTATAAATATGTAGGTTTAAATGGAATAATTATAGGAATGAATAGTTTTGGTAAATCAGCTCCATCAACAAAATTATTTGAATATTACGGATTGACTGTAGAAAATATAATAAAAAAATCACTTAAATTACTTAGTTAATTTGTATTTTATATGTTATATAATAAGTATTATGGTGATTGTAGCTCAGTTAGGTAGAGCCCTGGATTGTGATTCCAGTAGTCATGGGTTCGATCCCCATCAATCACCCAAAAATATTTTTAAATATTAATCGGTGAGTAGCGCAGTTTGGAAGCGCAACTGGTTTGGGACCAGTGGGTCGGAGGTTCAAATCCTCTCTCACCGAAATATTTAGATTTTATTTAAATATTAATAAAAAAAGACCATATTTGAAAATATGGTCTTTTTTATTTTTATAAATTATATATAATCCCTACAGATAAAACATTATCTACACTAACATTTATATTTCTAGCAAAATTGTTTTCAGGTAAAATATTAAGTTTATAATTCATATAAGTTAATATTTTTTTATTTAATATTACATCTGCTCCGATTGATATAAATTTTCTTGTATATACTTGAGAAACTCCATTATCGTAGCTCATTTTTGATTGTAAATATCCTATGGAAGGATTAATTCCACAATCAAATTTATATTTTGCAAAAACTTCTATATTTCTATATTTATCAGATATACCATGTATATCATGTTCATTGTATATATAACCTTTTTTAAAAGATCCAAAAGGTGTCATATATTGATTATCACTTAATAATGTAGATAAAAATAAATTATTTTTTTTATATTTTAATCCTATAGCATATGATATTGAACGTTTTTTATTGTGATCATGTTCATGATGTAAGTTAGTTTTTATAAGATCTATTTGTGATTCTGTTAATTCACTATTGCTATATGCTATAGCAGCATATAATCCTTGTCCAAAATCATAAGATGTGGATACACCATATCCTTCGCCATGTGAATCACGAATTTCACCTTGATTATTATGTTGATCACTTTCATTTTGATGTTGAATAGCAAAATTTAATCCTTTTACCATACCAAAAAAATCTTTATTACGATATGTTGTTAATCCATTAGAAGGGCCAGAAAAAAAATTATCACTTATAATACTTTCGCCACCAAATATAGGTGCAACATTTGTTAATACACTAACATCATGCATAATTCCATAGTTTCTACCATAATCAATAGATCCTATATTTTTTAAAGAAAATCCTGCAAATCCAATTGTATTATTTTTTGTTATATCATGATCATTTTCACTGCGTTTATTAAGAATTTTTATTTTTTGATCCCATAGTCCAAATCCTTTTAATTTACCTAATATTTTTGTTTTTGCCTTTAAATTATAATGAATAAAAGAATAATTTTTAATTTGTGATTTATCTTTAGATTTATAACTCACATTATTAAGGTATCCATTTACATGAAAATGATTACCATTACTATTTATCAATTCATAAGAATGTGCAACTAAAGAAACCATAAAATTTAAAATACACAATACTATTATAATTAATGATCGTTGTATTTTCATAATTTATGCCTTTTTAATTTAAATTGATGTTTTAAAAGTTAAAGATTAATTTAAAATAAAATATATGCTTTTTAAGTGTATTAAATATACACATTATACTATATATAAAATATTTTATTTAAAAAAATAATATTTTATATATATTTAAAATTTTATATAAAATATATAATTAAAATTATTAATTAAAAACTTTTATATAAAAATGTATTTATAGGTTATTAAATATGATTAATGATATGAAAAAAAATAAATTTAAATTTTTAATTAATAAAATTAATAATTCAATTAATTCTTTACGTCATGGATTTGGAATTTTATTATTAGATGATAAATCTCGTGAAAATGAAATAGATATGGTATTTTATGCGGATAATATGACTATTGAGCAAATGGCTACTACCATAAGATATGGAAGTGGTATTGTGTGTTTGTGTATTACTGAAGATAGACGTAAAAAATTACAATTACCAATGATGGTTAATCATAATAGTTCTAAATATAAAACAGCCTTTACTGTAAGTATTGAGTCTGCTAAAAATATTACAACTGGTGTATCTGCTGCAGATCGTATTACTACAATAAAAACTGCAATAAAAGATAATATAAATCCATTAGATTTAAATAGACCAGGACATGTCTTCCCTGTAGTAGCTAAATCTGATGGTGTATTTAAAAGAAACGGACATACTGAAGGAGCCATAGATTTATTAAAAATTGCTGGATTAAAAGAAACTGCCGTAATTTGTGAAGTTACTAATAATGACGGTACAATGACTAATTTAAATGAAATAAAATTTTTTTATAAACTAAATAAAATGCCAATTTTAACAATTGACGATATTATTAATTATAGATATATAAAAGAAAATAATATTTACAATATAAATAATATGTTATAATTTTTTAAATATAAATATTATATAAATTACTTTATAATATACAACTTAAAGGTAAATGATGATGGTTTTAGTAACTAAAAAAGCTCCTGATTTTACTGCATCTGCAATTTTAGGTACAGGTAAAATAATAAATAATTTTAATTTAAAATCTTATATTAATAATCATATGTCAATTATTTTTTTCTGGCCTATGGATTTTACTTTTGTATGTCCTACAGAAATAATTGCATTTGATAAAAGATATTCTGAGTTTGTAAAAAGAAATATTAAAATTGTAGGTGTATCTATTGATTCTGTTTTTGTACACCAAGCTTGGAAAGCAAAATCATTAAGTAATGGTGGTATAGGAAATATACAGTACCCAATGGTTTCTGATTTAAACCATAATATTATTAAAAATTATGGTATTGAGCATCCAGTTTTACATGTAGCATTAAGAGGATCATTTTTGATTGATAAATTAGGAATTATAAGACACCAAGTTATAAATGATTTACCTATAGGACGTAATATTGATGAAATAATAAGAACCGCTGATGCTTTATTATTTCACGAAACATATGGAAAAGTTTGTCCTGCTCAATGGAAAAATAAAGAAGATGGAATTTTTCCAAAACATAGTGAAGTAATTAAATTTTTTTCTAGAAACAAAGAAAAACTTTAAATAAAATTTTTATATAATACTTAATCCGTTCATATAAGTTTTTAATACCTCAGGTATTTTTATATGCCCATCTTTTAATTGATAATTTTCTATTATAGCCGCTAAAGTTCTACTTATAGCTAAACCAGAACCATTTAACATATGTAAAAATTTTTTGTGTTGATTTACGTTTTTGTAAATAGCTTTAATTCTTCTAGATTGAAAATCACCTGTATTAGAACAAGAAGATACTTCGCAAAAAGTTTTTTGGGAAGGTAACCATACTTCTAAATCATATGTTTTACAAGATGAAAAACCTAACTCACCTGTACATAACAATATTTTTCTGTAAGGTAATTTTAATAATTTTAATATATTTTCCGCATGTTTAGTTATCTCTTCTAATGCTTCTTTAGATTTAGAAGGTTTTACAGCTTGTATTAATTCTATTTTATCAAATTGATGCATTCGTAATAAACCTTTATTTATTTTCCCGTATGATCCAGCTTCTAATCTAAAACATGTGGTATGTGTTACCATTTTTATTGGCAATTCGTTTTCTTTAAATATTTTATTTTTTAAAATATTAATTAATGGTACTTCTCCTGTAGGAATTAAATAGTAAATTTGATTATTAACTTTTTTAATATTAAATAAATCATTTTTAAATTTAGGTAAGTGTCCAGTTCCGTATAATGAATCTTGATTAATTAAATATGGTAAATAATATTCTTTATAATTATGATTATTTATATGTATATCTAACATAAATTGGATTAAAGCACGATGCATTTTAGCAATATTACCTTTCAGAACTACAAATTTTGTTCCAGTTATTTGAGTTGCAGATTTTAAATCAATTTCATTAGAAATTTTACCTATTGATAAATGATCTTTGATAGGAAAATTAAATTTACGTTTTTTACCTACATATTTTATTTCTACATTACTATTCGAATTAAATCCTACTGGTACGTCATCTTCATGAATATTAGGAATAGATATCATATAATCATATATTTCTTTTTTTAGACTATATAACTTAAGTTTAAATATATTTATTTTTTTATTTAAGTTATTAACTATTATATTTAAATTTTCTGTATTTTTTTTATTTAATTTTAATAAAGTTATTTCTTTGATATATTTGTTACGTTTAGCTTGAAGATTTTCTTTAAAAATTTGTATTTTTTTTCTGTTATTTTCTTTTGTATTTATTTTTTTAATATCTAATTTAAAATGCTTATTAGATAATTTTTGGATAATTTTATCAATATTATTAAATATCAAATTTATATCTAACATAGTTATCAGCTTTATATACTTTATATACAATATTTCAATTTTAGAAATTTTTATAAATATTTATGTTTGTCATGAATTTTTTAATTAAAATTAAATAATTTATAAAAGTTTTATTTATATTTTTAGTATTTATAACTAAAACATTAATTATATATAACTAACTTATAATATATATTATAAACAATTAATTATATATATTATTTAATTATTTTAAATTTTTATACATTATAGGGTAAAATAATGACTTCTATAAAACATAGTAAATTAATTATTTTAGGTTCTGGTCCTGCTGGATATACTGCTGCTATATATGCTGCAAGAGCTCAATTGGATCCAATTTTAATTACTGGATCACAATATGGAGGTCAATTATCTACTACAAATCAAGTAGAAAATTGGCCAGGAGATATAAATAGTATATCTGGTATTACATTAATAAAGAGAATGGAAAATCATGCTAAAAAATTTAATACAAAAGTTGTTTATGATCATATAATAAATGTAAATTTAAAAGTAAAACCTTTTTTATTAAATGGAAATAATAATTATACATGTGATTCTTTAATAATCGCTACAGGAGCATCAGTAAAATATCTTGGATTATCTTCTGAATTTGATTATCAAGGCAAAGGTGTATCATATTGTGCAACATGTGATGGATTTTTTTTTAAGAACAAAATTGTTGCAGTTATTGGAGGAGGTAATTCTGCAATAGAAGAGGCATTATATTTATCTAAAATATCTAAACATGTTCATTTAATACATCGTAATGATTTTTTTAAAGCAGAAAAAATTATTTTCAATAAATTTATTAAAAAAGTAAAACATGGAAATATTACTTTACATAAAAATTTTGTATTAGAAAAAATACATGGAAATACAAAACGTGTAACTAAAATTTATTTAAAAAACACATTGCAGAATACATATAAAACTATATATATTGATGGAGTATTTATTGCTATAGGTCATACTCCAAATACATTTTTGTTTAAAAATCAATTAAAATTACAAAAAAATGGATATATTTATGTTAAATCTGGTATTGATGGTAATTTTACTTCTACATCTATAGATGGAGTATTTGCCGCTGGTGATGTAATAGATAGCATATATCGACAAGCTATAACGTCTTCAGGCACAGGATGTATGGCTGCATTGGATGCAGAAAAATATTTAAATATAAAAAATAATTTTTAAGTTTTGTGTTTTATAAAAAATTTTTAAAATAAAAATGAATATAAAAAAACAAAAAATTTTTTTAAAATGGCTTAATTTTCAATATACTGAAATTAATTTTTTTATTAAAATAACAGTAGTTTTAGGTTTAATTATTGGATTAGTAACAGTTATACAATCATATTTATTGTCTGATATTTTGAATGAATTAATTTTAAATTTTAGTAATTCCAAAAATTTGATAAATAATAAATTAATTTATTTGTTATTTTTATTTATTTTACGATCTATATTAAATTTTTTAAAAGATAAAGTAGGATTTATTTTCGGTAGTTTATTAAGAAAAAAAATAAGATCTAAAATATTAGATAAAATGGATAGATTAGGATATGCATGGATTCAATCTAAGCAATCGGGGCATTGGCATAATATGTTAATTGAGCATGTTGAAAGTATACATGATTTTTATTCATATTATTTACCCCAAATATATTTATCATTGTATGTTCCATTAATGATATTAATCATAATATTTCCGATTAATTGGATTGTGGGATTAATTTTATTAATTACTGCTCCTTTAATTCCAATATTAATGATAATAGTAGGTATTGCATCTTTAAGCGCTTATGAAAAAAATTTTATAGTATTAAATAGACTATCAAAATATTTTTTAGATCGTTTACGTGGGTTAGAAACTTTAAAATTTTTTTATAGAATAAAATCAGAACAAAAAAATATTTATATTTTTGCTAAAGAATTACGTAAACGTACTATGAAGATATTAAAATTAGCGTTTATTTCTTCAAGTGTTATAGATTTATTTTCATCTATTTCAATTACAATTATCGCTTTATATTTTTATTTATCTTATTTAGGTACGATAAAAATACATTATTTTAGTAATCAAACAAGTTTATTTATTGGATTATTATCTTTAATGTTAGCTCCAGAATTTTTTCAACCTTTACGTGATTTAGGCATGCTTTATCATTCAAAAACACAAGCAATTAATGCTGCAGAATCATTAATGCGTTTTTTAAATTATAATAATCGTGATCATGGTACAGGTACAATAATTGATTATAATTTTACAGAAATAAATTTAGTAGCCAATAATTTATTCATATTAACTACAAATTATAAAAAATTACTTGGACCAATAAATTTTGAAATAAAATCTGGTAAACGTATAGCATTAATAGGTGCTAGTGGTTCAGGAAAAAGTTCACTATTAAATGTTTTATTAGGATTTTTACCATATAGTGGTTCTTTATTAATTAACGGAGTTGAATTTAAATCTATATCATTATCTTTTTGGAGAAAAAAAATAAGTTGGGTGAATCAAAATTTATTATTACCAGAAGCAACAATTCGAGATAATATTTTAATAGGAACAAATAATATCAGTAATGATGTATTAACAAAAGTAATTAATGATACATATATAAAAGAATTTTTAATACATTTACCAAATGGATTAGATAGTATTATTAATAATGATATTTATCAATTATCTGCTGGACAAATACAAAGAATAGCTTTAGCTAGAGCTTTAATACGTACACCACAATTATTGTTGTTAGATGAGCCCACTGCTAATTTAGATAATCATAGTAAAAAATTAATAATGAAATCATTAAAAAAATTTATTTCTCGTCAGACAACGATATTAGTTACTCATCAATTAAATATGATTTCATCATTTGATATTGTATTGATGATAAATAATGGATTGTTTGTACAATATGATAATAATTCTAATATATCATTTAATAGGTCTTTTGTATCAAAATTAATTTATTATTAACAATAGGATTAATATGAAAAAATTAATTCCGTTTATTAAAATTTATATTCGCTATTATAAATACATAATATTTAGCATTTTATTATCTATAATAACGTTGATATCTAGTATTAGTTTATTATCAATATCAGGATGGTTACTTGTTAGTTCATTTTTATCTGGTAATAAAGAAATTTATAAAATTAATATTTTATTTTCTATAATTATAAGAATTATTGCTTTAGTACGAATAATAGGTAAATGGGGTGAAAGAGTTATAAATCATGATATTACTTTGCGTATTTTACAAAATATAAGAATTTATATATTTGAATGTATCATTCCAATTTCTAATACATTGTCATCTAATATAAAATATTCTGATATATTAAACAGTTTAATTTCTGATGTTGATACATTAAGTAATTTATATATAAAAATATTTTCTCCATTTTTAATAGCTTTAATAATTAGTATACTTTTATCATTACATTTACTTTTTTTAAATATATATTTAGGTTTAACAGTTGGAATAATATTATTAAGTACATTAATTATATTTCCATTTATTTTTTATTATTATAGTAAATTTATTGGCAATCATATTATTAATTTAAGATCTAAATATAGATCTCAATTAAATACATATATTAACAATCATTCTGAAATTTCTGTTTATAATTCATTAAAAAAATATCGAAAAAATTTAAATAAAACTGAAAATTTATGGATTTTATATCAAAAAAAACACACTGAAATGATATCTATATCTAAAAGTTTAATTTTAATAATTACTGGATTAATTTTATATATATCATTATATATAATTACGAAAAATAAACTAAATAATATTTATTGTTTAATATATAAACAATCTTTAATTCCTTTATCAATATTTTCTATATTAGCTTCTTTAGAAGTATTAAAACCAATTGCAGATTCATTTCAAAATTTAGGTCAAATTATATCTGCTATATCACGTATAAATAAATTAATTAATCAAAAATCTAATGTTAAATTTCCAATTAATGGAATTAAACCTGAAAATAGAGTTTCAATTGTCATTAATAAAATAAAATTTAGATATCCTAATTATATGAAATTTATCATTAATTCTTTATCTTTAAATGTTAATTGTGGAGAGCATATTGCTATAACTGGACATACAGGATGTGGTAAATCTACTTTATTAAAATTATTAACTCGTACATATGACCCCCAATATGGGACTATAAAAATTAATGGAAAATTAATCCAACAGTGGAGTGAAAAAAGTCTTAGATCTATGATTTCTATTACTCCTCAGAAAATTCATATTTTTAATGCTACTCTTAGAGATAATTTATTATTAGCTTCTCCTAATGTTGATGATTTAACTTTAGAAAAAATTATTAATTCTGTTCAACTGGATTATTTATTAAAAAATAATGGATTATCAAAATGGATAGGTGAAGGTGGAAGACAATTATCATTTGGAGAGCAACGTAGAATAGGTATTGCTAGAACTTTATTACATGCAAGTCCATTATGGTTATTGGATGAACCGACCGAAGGTTTAGATATGAAAACAGAAAAAAAAATTATCGAATTAATCATAACTCTTGGTGTTAATCATACAATAATTATAATTACACACAAATTAAAAATATTACTTAATTATGTTGATAAAATTTATACTATAAATAATGGTAAAATTATTAAATAAATTTATTATTTTATATAATTAGTTTATATTATAATATAGTAAGTAAAAATTTTTATAAATATTAATATATTAAGAGGAATTTAATGGTTAAAGAAAGTAATATAGAAATACAAGGTGTAGTTATTGATACTTTGCCAAATACAACATTTAAAGTAGAATTAGAAAATAAACACATTATTATAGCTCATATATCGGGTAAAATGAGAAAAAATTATATAAGAATTTTAACAGGAGATAAAGTTACAGTTGAAATGACTCATTATGATTTAAAAAAAGGTCGTATTATTTTTCGTAGTCGTTAATATTTTTATTATTGAATGTATATTACATATAAAGTTCTTAGTTTTCAATTTTAAAAAGTATTAAAATTAATAATTAGCATATATAACAATTAAAATAATAGTAATTAAATTAGTTAAAGTGTTTAATATTATGAAATTATAATTTATATATTTTTATTTTTAAGCAAACTTAATTTTAATTAAACAACTTATGGAGTATTGATCAATTGCAAAATCAAAGAATTCGCATACGTTTAAAAGCGTTTGATCATAGATTAATAGATAAATCAACAATAGAAATTGTTGAAACTGTTAAACGTACAGGTGCTAGAGTTCGTGGACCTATTCCTTTACCAACTCGTAAAGAAAGATTTACAATTTTAATTTCTCCTCATGCTAATAAAGATGCTCGTGATCAATATGAAATGCGTACTCACAAAAGACTTATTGATATTTTAGCACCTACTAATAAAACAGTCGATGCACTTATGCGTTTAGATTTAGCTGCTGGAGTTGACGTACAAATTAGTTTAGATCAAATAATATAAAATTGAGAAATTTTAAAAATATGAATGGTTTAATAGGACGTAAACTTGGTATGACAAGAATCTTTAACAAAGATGGCATATCTATACCAATAACTGTTATTGAAATATTAGAAAATAGAGTAACACAAATTAAAACACTTAAAAAAGACGGATATAATTCCATACAAGTTACTACTGGTATAAAAAAATCTAATCGTATTAACAAACCAGAAGTTGGACATTTTTTAAAATCTAATGTAAAACCTGGACGTATTTTATTAGAATTTAGAGTGTCAAAAAATCATAATATTATTTTAGGTCAAAGTATTTGTATAGATATTTTTACTAATGTAAAAAAAATTGATGTTACTGGAATATCAAAAGGTAAAGGATTTGCAGGAGTGATTAAAAGATGGAATTTTAAATCACAAGATGCAAGTCATGGAAACTCTTTATCACATAGAGCTCCAGGATCAATTGGACAAAATCAAACTCCTGGAAGAGTATTTAAAGGAAAAAAAATGGCAGGCCAATTAGGTAATAAAAAAACTACTATTCTTAATTTAAATATTATACGTATTGATAAAATTAGAAATTTATTATTAGTCAAAGGATCTATTCCAGGGTCTAATGGCAGTGATGTTGTAGTAAAACCTGCTATTAAATGTAATATTAGGAGAAAGTAGCAAAATGGAATTAATATTGCATGATTTAAAAAATAAAGTTATTAATTTATCATCATCTATTTTTGGAGTTAATTATAATAAATCATTAATACATCAAGTTATAGTAACTTATCTATCAAGATCAAGACAAGGTTCTCGTGCTCAAAAAAATAGATCTGAAGTTTCAGGTTCTAAAAAAAAACCATGGAAACAAAAAGGTACTGGTCATGCTAGAGTAGGCAGTATAAGAAATCCCATATGGAGATCTGGTGGAGTAACTTTTGCTGCTAAACCATATAAATATAAACCAAAAATAAATAAAAAAATGTATCGTGGAGCATTGAAAAGTATTTTCTCAGAATTAATAAGACAAAAAAGATTAATAATTGTTAAAGATTTTATTGTAGATTCTTGTAAAACAAAAAGTTTAATTGAAAAACTTAAAAAAATGAATTTATTTAATGTATTGATAATTATTGATGAAATTAGTAAAAATTTATTTTTGTCTTCTAGAAATCTTAATAAAATTCATATACAGAATGTTTTACACATTAATCCTGTAAATTTAATTAAATTTGAAAAAACTTTAATTACAGTTAATGCAATAAAATGTATTGAGGATATATTAAATGGCTAATGAAGAACGTTTACTAAAGATAATACAGGGATCTCATATTTCTGAAAAATCTTCTAGGTTTGCAAATAAAAATAATACAGTTGTATTAAAAGTTTTAAAAAATGCACATAAATCAGAAATTAAAGAAGCTATTTATAAAATATTTAAAGTAAAAGTTATAAAATTAAGTACTTTAATTATTAAAGGTAAAAAAAAACGTTTTGGTAAACGAATAGGTTTTCGCAATGATTGGAAAAAAGCTTATGTTACTATAAATAAAATGTATAAATTAAATTTAGATTCAAATATTAAATATATTAAGGAAGTATAATGGCAATTGTTAAATGCAAACCTACGACTCCTAGCCGTCGTCATACCATAAAAATTAATTACAGTAATTTACATAAAGGTAAACCTTATTCTAATTTAATAAGACCAATACATAAATCAGGTGGTCGAAACAATTATGGACGTATTACCACTAGACATATAGGTGGAGGACATAAACAACATTATAGATTAATAGATTTTAAAAGAGATAAAGATAACATTATAGCTAAAGTTGAAAGATTTGAATATGATCCGAAACGTTCTGCTAATATTGCACTAATTTTGTATAAAGATGGTGAAAGAAGATATATTATATCTCCAAAAGGTTTAAAAATTGGAAATGAAATACAATCAGGTGTTAATGTTCCAATTAAATTAGGTAATACTCTACCTATTAGTAAAATTCCAGTTGGTTCTACTATACATAATATAGAAATTAAACCTGGTAAAGGTGCCCAAATTTCTCGCTCTGCTGGATCATTTGCACAAATTATATCTAGAGAAAAATTATATGTAACAGTTAGATTACGTTCAGGTGAAATAAGAAAAATTTTGAATTCATGTAGAGCAACTTTAGGCGAAGTAGGAAATGCTAGTTATATGTTACGTGTATTAGGAAAAGCTGGTGCAAAACGTTGGTTGGGTATTCGTCCAACAGTAAGGGGTACTGCTATGAATCCAGTAGATCATCCGCATGGAGGTGGTGAGGGTCGTAATTTTGGGAAACATCCTGTATCTCCTTGGGGTATACAAACTAAAGGTAAAAAGACTAGAAATAATAAAAGAACTAACAAATTTATAATACATAATCGTAATTTTTAATAATTTTAAGGAATATATTTATGCCACGTTCTATTAAAAAATGTCCATTTATTGACTCTCATTTACTTAACAAAGTAAAAATATCTAAGAAAAATAAAGATATAAAACCAATTCGTACTTGGTCACGCCGTTCTACAATATTTCCTATAATGATAGGATTAACTATATCTATACATAATGGTAGAAGTCATATTCCTATTTATATAACCGATGAAATGGTTGGTCATAAACTTGGTGAATTTTCTCCAACACGTATGTATAGGGGTCATTCTTCGGATAAAAAATCTAAAAAAATAAAGGTATAATATGGAAGCTATTGCTACATGTCGTAATGTACGTTCTTCTGCTCAAAAAATTAGATTAGTAGCAAATTTTATTCGTGGTAAAAAAGTATCACAAGCTTTAGAATATTTATTACACATTAATAAAAAATCTGCATTTTTAATAAAAAAAGTATTAGAGTCAGCTATTGCAAATGCAGAAAATAACAATGGTATGGATATAGATAATCTCAAAATTAAAAGAATTTTTATTGATTCAGGCACAAGTATTAAAAGAATTATGCCTAAAGCTAAAGGTCGTGTAGATAAAATTTTAAAAAGAACTAGTCATATTACTATGATTGTGTCTGATAATAAAATGGAGATTAATAATGGGTCAAAAAGTTAATCCTCATGGAATACGTTTAGGAATTGTAAAAGGATGGAAATCAATTTGGTATGCTAATAAAAAAGAATTTGCTATTAATTTAATTAACGATTTAAAAATTCGTAAGTTTATTATGCATAGATTATCTAAAGCTTCTATTTCTAATATTATTATAGAAAGACCTTATAAAGGTGTACGTATAAATATTCATACTTCTAGACCTGGAATTGTAATAGGAAGAAAAGGAGAAGATATTGAATTACTAAGACAATGTATATCAAAAATTACGGGTATATCGTCACAAATTAATATATCTGAAATTAAAAAACCAGAATTAGAAGCAAAATTAGTTGCAGATAATATTTCTGTTCAATTAAAACGTCGTATTGCATTTAGAAGAATAATAAAAAGATCTATAAAAAATGCTATGAGAGTTGGTGCTAAAGGAATTAAAGTTGAATTAAATGGACGTCTTGGCGGATCTGAAATTGCACGTACAGAATGGTCTTTAGAAGGACGTGTTCCATTGCATACATTTAGAGCTAATATAGATTATGGCACATCAGAAGCTCATACTACTTATGGAATTATAGGCATAAAAGTATGGATTTTTAAAGGAGAGATTTTAGGTGGTATGAAGTCAATAGCTGCACAACATTATAAAATTAATAATAAAAAACAATATCATAAAAGTAGTAAATAAAGGGGAAATTTTAATGTTACAACCAAAACGTACAAAATTTCGTAAAATCCAAAAAGGACGTAATCGTGGATTAGATAATAAATCAGTTATTAATTTTGGATCTTTTGGTTTAAAAGCTATCAGTCGTGGTTATTTAACTGCCCGTCAAATAGAAGCTGCTAGAATAGCAATGACTAGATCAATAAAACGTCAAGGTAAAATTTGGATTTGTATTTTCCCTGATAAGCCAATGACAAAAAAACCATTGGAAGTAAGGATGGGAAAAGGAAAAGGTAATGTTGAATATTGGGCTGCATTAGTAAAACCAGGTAAAATACTATATGAAATTGATGGAGTATCACAAAGTATAGCTAAATTAGCATTTAAATTAGCTTCAGCTAAGTTACCAATAAAAACTGTTTTTGAAACTAAACCGATAATATAATGAAAATTAAAAATATTCATAATAAAAGTTATATAGATCTAAAAAAAGAATTATTACATTTATTAAGAGAACAATTCAATTTAAAAATGCAAATAAAAAGCAATCAACTAAAAAAAACTCATTTATTGAAAGAAACAAGAAAAAATATTGCTAGAATTAAAACTTTAATAACACGTAAGGTAAATTTAAAATGAATAAAAGTAAATGTGTTATGAAAGGCTATGTAATAAAAAATAAAATGAATAAATCTATTATTGTATTAATAGATCGTTTAGTTAAACATAAAATTTATGGTAAGTTTATTAAACGTAAAACTAAAATACATGTACATGATGAAAATAATGATGCTAGAATTGGAGATTTAATTGAAATTAATCAATGTAAATTAATTTCTAAAACTAAATCTTGGGTTTTATCTAAAATTATACGTCGTTCAATTTTATAGATATAAATAATTTGAATTTTTATATTATTTATTAATTTAAAATTTATTTTTAATAATTTATTTAATTAAAAAATTTATATATATTTATATATTAGGATAATTATAATGATTCAAGAACGAACTGTTTTAAATGTTGCTGACAATTCTGGAGCTCGTCGTGTAATGTGCATTAAAGTATTAGGTGGATCTCGTAGAAAATATGCTCACATTAGTGATATTATAAAAATATCTGTCAAAGAGGCGATTCCTAAAGGTAAAGTTAAAAAAGGAGATGTATTAAAAGCAATAGTTGTTAGAACTAAGAAAGGAATTAGGCGATCTGATGGATCTATAATTCGTTTTGATAAAAACGCTTGTGTTTTACTAAATAATACTACAGAACAACCTATCGGTACTCGTATTTTTGGTCCTGTCACTCGAGAATTGCGTACTGAAAAATTTATGAAAATTATTTCTCTTGCACCTGAAGTCATTTAAAGGATATAATTGTATGGCATGTAAAATACACAAAGATGATGAAGTTATTGTTATAAATGGTAAATATAGAGGTAAACGAGGAAAAGTAAAAAAAATTTTATGTAATAGAAAAATAATAATAGAAAATATTAATTTTGTAACTAAGCATAAAAAACCAATTAATTCATTAAATAAATCTGGTAAAATAATTTTTAAAGAAGCTGCAATTGATATATCTAATGTTGCTATTTTTAATTTTTATGATCAAAAAGCAGACATAGTTAAATTTAAAATACACGGAAAGAAAAAATTAAGATTTTTTAAATCTAATAATAAATTTATTAAGGAATAGTAATGTCATTACTATATAATAATTATGTAACAAAAATAATTTATAATTTAATGAAAAGATTTAAATATAATTCTGTAATGCAAGTACCTAGAGTTCAAAAAGTAACACTAAATATGGGAGTTGGCAAATCTGTCTTTAATAAAAAATTAATGAATAACGCTATAAATGATCTTACATTAATTTCTGGACAAAAACCAATCATTACTAAAGCTAAAAAATCTATTGCTACATTTAAAATTAGGCAAGGTAATGCAATTGGATGTAAAGTAACATTGCGTAAAAAACGTATGTGGGAATTCCTTGATAAATTAATATCTATTGCTATTCCAAGAATAAGAGATTTCAGAGGATTATCAATTAAATCATTTGATGGTTTTGGTAATTATAATATGGGTATTTATGAACAAATTATATTTCCAGAAGTTGATTATAATTCTATTGATAAAATAAGAGGACTAAATATTACAATAACAACAACAGCAAAAACAAATGAGGAAGGTAAAGAATTATTATCTTGGTTAAATTTTCCTTTTAGAAATTAGGTAATATAAAATATGTCTAAAAAATCTGTAAAAATTCGTGAAATTAAACGTTCTAAATTAGTTAAGAAATTTTTATTAAAAAGATCTAAAATTAAAGCTAAAATTTCCAGTAATAAATTTTCTTATAAAGAAAAATTAAAAGCTATTTCAAAATTACAAACTTTTCCTAGAGATTCTAGTCCTTCACGACAACGTAATAGATGTAGCCAAACAGGAAGACCTCATGCATATATGAGAAAATTTGGATTAAGTAGGATAAAGTTTCGTGAAGCTGCAATGAAAGGAGAAATTCCTGGAATAATTAAATCAAGTTGGTAAAATACTTATAACATTAAATATGAGAATATAATTATATGAGTGTACAAGATCCAATTTCTGATATGTTAACCCGTATTCGTAATAGTCAAAAAGCTTATCAAGATATTACATATATTCCTTCATCTAATATTAAAATAAAAATAGCTAAAATTCTTGAAGAAGAAGGTTTTATTAAAAAATATTATATAATAGGTGAGCGTAAAAAATTAATAAAAATAATACTTAAATATTTTAATAAAAAACCAGTAATCGAGAATATTCAATGTATTAGCAAACCAAGTTTACGTATTTATAAAAAAACAAGAATGTTACCTATTATTATGTCTGGCATGGGAATTGTTATAGTATCAACTTCTAAAGGCATAATGACTGGACATTCTGCTAAAAAACTGAATATTGGAGGAGAAATTATATGTCAAGTATCGTGATAGGAGTTAATAATGTCGCGAATTGCTAAAAATCCAATTATTATTCCAAATGGTGTTGAATTTAATTTTATTGAAAATAATAAAATTAAAATTTCAGGAAAAAATGGAATTTTATTTTTAAATATTCATAAAGCTGTTAAAATAAAATATTGTAATAATAAGCTAACTTTTAGTTACAATTTAAATTTTTTAAAATCAAGATCTGCTATTCTAGGAACTACTAGATCATTAATAAATAATATGATTATTGGAGTAACTGAAGGATTTACTAAAAAATTATTACTTGTAGGTATTGGTTACAAGGTTGTTTTACTAAAAGATAAAATTCAATTATTTTTAGGATTTTCTCATACAGTTGAATTTTTAATTCCCGATGGAATATGTGTATTATGTAAAAATCCAACAGAAATTGAAATAAATGGAGCAAATAAACAAATAGTTGGTCAATTTGCTGCTAATATACGTGAAATTCGTAAACCAGAACCATATAAAGGCAAAGGTATACGTTATTTTAATGAAATTATTAAACTTAAAGAAGCAAAGAAAAAATAAGGTATAATATTATGAATAAAATTCAATCACGTATGCGTAGAGCAAAAAAAACTAGGATGAAACTAAAAGCACTAAGTTCTATTCGTTTAGTAGTACATCGTACATCGCGCCATATTTATGCTCAAATTATAGAATCAAAAAAATCAAAAGTTTTGATATCTGCATCTACTGTAGAAAAAGATATTTTGTCTAAAATATCTTTTTACACAGGTAATAAGAAATCTGCATCTATTATAGGCAAAATTATAGCAGAACGTGCTTTAAAAAATGGAATAGATAAAGTATCTTTTGATAGATCTGGATTTAAATATCATGGTCGTATTAAAGTATTAGCAGAATCCGCTAGATCAGTTGGTTTATATTTATAAATGGAATATTTATAATGGTTTATATAGATAAACAAGTTAATGAATTAAAAGAGAGATTAATTAAAATAAATAGAGTTTCTAAAACAGCTAAAGGTGGACGTGTTTTTAGTTTTACTGCTCTTACAGTAGTAGGTAATGGTAATGGTAAAGTGGGTTTTGGTTACGGTAAATCAAGAGAAGTACCATCAGCTATTCAAAAATCTATGGGAAAAGCTCGTAATAATATGATAAATGTAACTCTAAAAAAATATACTTTACAACATACTATATATGGAAAGTACGTAGGAACTAATGTATTTATAAAACCAGCTGTTTCAGGTACAGGTATATTGGCTGGAAGTACAATTAGAGCTATTTTAGAAGTCGCTGGAATTAAAGATGCATTAACTAAAATTTTTGGTTCCACAAATTCTATTAATGTTGTACAAGCAACTATTAATGCACTTAAAAATATGAAATGTCCTAAATTTATTGCTTATAAAAGAGGTAAATCAATTAAGGATATTTTTGGTTAATATTAATAAATGAAAATAATTAGAATTATTCAAATACGTAGTTCAATTGGTTTAATTGCAAAACGTAAATCTACTTTAATCAATTTGGGATTAAAACATATTGGACATATTGTAGATAGGGAGGATACACCTTCTATAAGAGGAATGATTTATTCTATTTCGCATATAGTAAAAATATTAAAGGAAATTAAATAATAAATGTACTTAAATACTTTAACTCCTTCTAAAGGAGCATACCGTAATACAAAAAGATTAGGTCGTGGAATTGGTTCTGGTTTAGGAAAAACTTGCGGAAGAGGTCATAAAGGTCAAAAATCTCGATCAGGTAAAAAAGTTAAATTTAGATTTGAAGGAGGACAAATGCCATTATATAGACGTTTGCCTAAGTTTGGATTTAAATCTAATAAATCTTTAAATACTGCTGAAGTTAAATTATCTGATTTATGTAAAATCAAAGATAATATAATAAATATATATACATTAAGAACAAATAAAATAATTAAAAAAAACATCAAATTTGTTAAAATAATAAAATCTAATATTAGATTAGATCGTAAAATTATTGTCCAAGGTTTACATGTAAGTAATGGTGCTAAATTAGAAATAAAAGAATATGATGGTGAAATTAATTCATAAATAAAAAAATGAAGAAAAACCATGAAAAAAGTATAATTAATCAACTTAAATATAAATTAATATTTATAATATTATCAATAATAATATCTCGTATTGGATCTTTTATTCCTATTCCAGGAATAAATAATGATATTATTACTAAATTACTTAATCAGCAACATGGCACTATTTTAGACATGTTTAATATGTTTTCAGGAGGAGCATTAAATCGTGCTTCTATTTTTGCATTAGGTATTATGCCATATGTTTCATCCTCTATAATTATGCAACTATTAGTAATGATTAATCCTAGTTTATCAGATCTTAATAAAGCAGGTGATGAATATAGCAAATATAAAATTAATAAATATACTAAATATAGTGCTTTATTATTATCAATAATTCAATCCTTTAGTATTTCAATTGGCTTACATCATTTATATGGACAAAGCTTAGTGTTAAACTCAAATTTAGAATTTTATTTAATATCTATAATTAGTTTAGTGTGTGGTTCAATGTTTTTAATGTGGATTGGTGAACAAATCACTGAGCATGGCATGGGAAATGGTATTTCAATATTGATTTTTACTAGTATTATTTCTAGTTTACCTATATCATTAGGAAAAACTATAGAACAAACTAGACAAGGAGAATTAAATATTTTTAATTTAATCTTAATATTAATATTAATATTTATAATTACTTTTTTCGTAGTTTTTATTGAACGCAGTCAACGTCATATAACAATTCATTATGCAAAATCTCAACAAAATAATAAAATTCATTTATACAAAAATCATTTACCATTGAAAATAAACATGTCTGGCGTTATGCCAGCAATTTTTGCATCAAGTTTAGTTTTATTACCTACAACATTATTTAGATGGTTTGGTAATAACAAAAATTTATTTTGGTTGTTTAAATTTATGATATATTTACAACCTGGTGCATTGTTATATATGTTATTATATTTATCCTCAATAGTATTTTTTTGTTTTTTTTATATAACTTTAATATTTAATTCGAAAGAAATAGCTAAAAATTTAAAAATGTCAGGAGCATTTATATCTGGAATACGCCCTGGTAAATATACATCTATATATATTAATAAAATTGTTACGCGTTTAACTATCTTTGGAGCATTATACATTATTTTTATTTGTTTAGTACCAGAATTTATGCGTAATATAATGCATACTCCATTTTTTTTCGGAGGTACATCTTTATTAATTGTTATTTTAGTAATAATAGATTTTATTTCGTATATTCAATGTATGTTAATATCAAATAAATATTATCAAATGTTAAATAAAAAAATGTAAATGATAAATTTCTTAAAAAATGAGTATAAAATATGAAAGTAAGAGCATCAGTAAAAAAAATATGTCGTAATTGCAAAATAATTAAAAGAAATAGAGTTGTTCGTGTTATATGTAATATAACGCCTAAACATAAACAACGTCAAGGATAATTGATTTTAAAATAATATAATTTATAATAAATTATATTAAATAAATTTTATTCATATATAAAGGAGAACATAGTGGCACGTATTGCAGGTATAAATATTCCTGATAATAAATCAATATCAATAGCATTAACTACTATATATGGTATTGGTATATCTAGTGCAAAAAAAATTTATTCATCAACGAATATTGATAAATATACTAAAATTAAGGATTTAACAGAATCTCAAATAGAAAAATTACGTAGTTCTATAAATAATTTTGTTATTGAAGGTGATTTACGTCGATCAATTACTTTAAATATTAAAAGATTAATAGATATTGGCTCATATCGTGGATTACGTCATCGTCGTAAATTACCTGTGCGTGGCCAAAGAACTAAAACTAATGCTAGAACAAGAAAAGGTCCTCGTAGACCAATAAAAAATAATATTATAAGGAAATAAATAATTAAATGATAAAAAGAAAAAGTAATCTACGTAAAAAAATAAATAAACAAATTTCAGATGGTATAGCTCATATACATGTGTCTTTCAATAATACAATAGTTACTATTACTGATAGACAAGGTAACACTTTAGGATGGGCTACTGCTGGTGGTTCTGGTTTTCGTGGTTCTCGTAAATCCACTCCTTTTGCAGCGCAAATTGCAGCTGAAAAATGTGCAGAACATGTAAAAGGATATGGAATGAAAAATTTGGAAGTTATGATTAAAGGTCCTGGACCTGGAAGAGAGTCTTCTATTAGAATGTTGAATTCTATAGGTTTTAAGATTACTAATATTACTGATGTGACTCCAATTCCACATAATGGTTGTAGGCCATCAAAAAGACGTCGTGTTTAATATTTTAAAATACATTGGAAATTAAATGGCAAAGTATTTAGGACCAAAACTTAAATTAAGTCGTAGAGAAGGTTGTGATCTTTTTTTAAAATCTGGAATTAGAGCTATTGAAACGAAATGTAAAATTGATAAATTACCTGGGCAAAATAGATTATTAAAACCACGTTCTTCTACATTTTCTATACAATTACGTGAAAAACAAAAATTACGTCGTTTTTATGGAATATTAGAACGTCAATTTCATAATTATTATAAAAAAGCTTTTAATTTAAGAGGTAATACTGGAGAAAATTTATTAAAATTATTAGAATCTAGATTAGATAATGTTATATATCGCATGGGTTTTGGTTCTACTAGAGCAGAATCAAATCAAATCATTAGTCATAAATCAGTTATGGTAAATAATCGTATTGTTAATATTCCATCATATAATGTAGTTCCCAATGATGTAATTAATATACGTAATAAATCAAAAAATCAATCTAGAATTCAATATTCATTAAAGTTATTTGAACAAAAAGAAAAATCTAACTGGATAGAAGTTAATATAAGTAAAATGGAAGGAATATTTAAACGTATTCCCGATAGATTAGATTTGCCTTCAGATATTAATGAGAATTTAATTGTTGAATTTTATTCAAAATAAAATATAAACTTTATAAGAGAAGTGTATATTATATGCATGATTATTTAGATAATTTTATTAAACCACGTTTAGTTAAAATAGAAAAAATTAATTCAACTCGTTCTAAAATTACTCTTGAACCATTAGAAAGAGGTTTTGGACATACTTTAGGTAATGCTTTACGTAGAGTTTTATTATCTTCTATGCCAGGATATGCAGTAACTGAAGTAGAAATTGAGGGAGTATTACATGAATACAGTTCTAAAGAAGGAGTAAAAGAAGATATTTTAGAAATTTTAATGAATTTAAAAGATTTAGCTGTAAGAGTACAAAATTCTAATATTGCTATATTAACATTAAATAAATCTGGTATATGTCAAGTTACTGCTTCAGATATTAAACATGAAAATAATGTTAATATTATTAATTCTGATCATGTTTTATGTAATTTAACTACTTTAAATGCATCTATTAATATGAATATTAAAGTAAAATATGGATGTGGATATTCACCTGTATCATCTAGAGTTAATTCAGTAAGTCATGATCGACAAATTGGATGTTTATTAGTAGATGCTTGTTTTAGTCCAATAAATCGTGTTTTTTATAATGTAAAACAAGCTAGAGTTGCTCAAAGAACAGATCTAGATAAATTAATTATTGATATTGAAACTAATGGAACAATTCTTCCTGAAGAAGCATTAAAATATTCTACAACTATTTTAACTGAACAATTATCATCTTTTGTAGAAATAAAAGTTAAAAAACAAAAAGAAGTAAAAGAAAGTAAACCTGAATTTAATCCTATTTTATTAAAACCAGTTGATGATTTAGAATTAACTGTACGTTCATCTAATTGCTTAAAAGCAGAATTCATTAACTATATTGGAGATTTAGTAAAACGTACTGAAGTTGAATTATTAAAAACACCAAATCTTGGGAAAAAATCTCTTACAGAAATTAAAGATATATTAGCTTCACGTAACCTATCATTAGGTATGCGTTTAAAAAATTGGCCACCTTCAACTTTAACTGATAAATAAATATTTATGAAAATTATTAAAATATTTATTTTTATATATAAAAATAAGGAAAGTTAGATGCGTCATTATAAAAATACATGTAAATTAAATAGAACATCTAGCCATAGAATATCTATGTTTCGTAATATGATTGCATCTTTAGTGGATAATGAAGTTATTAAAACTACTTTACAAAAAGCTAAAAGATTACAATCAATTATTGATCCATTGATTATTTTATCAAAATCTGATAGTATCTCTAATAAGAGGTTAATATTTTCACGTGTTCGTAATATTAAGACAGTAAAAAAATTATTCAGTTCATTTAAATTAAAATTTATAAATCGAAAAGGAGGATTTACTAGAATTATTAAATGTGGATTTAGACGTGGTGATAATGCTAAAATGGCATATATATCTTTTGTAAACATATAATATTTTATTATAAATTAAAATATTTAAGTTAAATTTGTCAAATTTATTAAAATATAATTTATAAAATAATAGCGGGGTGGAGCAGTTTGGTAGCTCGTCGGGCTCATAACCCGAAGGTCATTGGTTCAAATCCGATCCCCGCAACCATTTTTTAACATTAAAACTTAATTTTTAAATTTATAAAATAATAGTATATAATTAAAAGTTTTTAATTTCCTATTAAAAATAGGTTTAATATGCGTAACATTTACTGTGGAGAAGTTAATGAATCACATATTGGTCAAGTTATTACAATATGTGGATGGATTGATAGTTATAGGAATTTAGGTAATTTAATTTTTGTAGAAATGAGAGATAGAGAAGGTATTATTCAA
Organism: Enterobacterales bacterium; assembly: GCA_047692235.1. GTDB lineage: Bacteria > Pseudomonadota > Gammaproteobacteria > Enterobacterales > Enterobacteriaceae > JBLLJR01. The sequence goes on along the minus strand of JBLLJR010000004.1, from coordinate 9,222 downwards.
GTTATTTTTAGTAAAAAAAATAAAAATATTTTTTATATTGCTAAAGAATTAAGAAATGAATTTTGTATTAAAATATCAGGAATAGTTAGATTACGACCAAATAATCAGTTAAATTATAATTTAAAAACTGGTAAAATTGAAATATTAGCTAAAGATTTATATATATTTAATACATCTGAACCTCTACCAATAGATTATAAACAAAAAAATATAGAAGAAAAAAGATTAAAATTTCGTTATCTTGATTTAAGAAATAAAAAAATGTTTAATAATCTAAAAATGAGATCTGAAGTTTCATATAATATACATAAATTTATGCAAAAAAATAAATTTATAGAAATTGATACACCTATGTTAACAAAACCTTCAATTGAAGGAGCACATGATTATTTAGTTAGTAGTAGAATTTATAAAAATAAATTTTATGCTTTACCTCAATCTCCACAATTATTTAAACAATTATTAATGATGTCTGGATTTGATAAATATTATCAAATTGTAAAATGTTTTCGAGATGAAAATTTAAGATCTAATCGTCAACCAGAATTTACTCAAATTGATATTGAAGCTTCTTTTGTGAATTCATCACAAATAAGAAATATTGTTGAAAAATTAATACGTAATATATGGAATAAAATATTAGGTATTAATTTAAATAAATTTAAAATTATTACTTATAATGAAGCAATTAATAAATTTGGTACTGATAAACCAGATTTAAGAAATCCTATCAAAATAGGGAATATATCAAAGTTATTAAAAAACGTTAAATTTAATTTATTTAATGAATTTTTAAAACAAAATAATTATAAAATATTATTTTTGTATTTACCAAAAGGAATAATAATTAGTGATAATCAAATACAAATATATAATAAATACATATTAAAATATGTAAAGAATGGTTTATTTTGGATAAAAATTTTAAATAATGGTTTTAAAACAAATTTAACACAGAACAAATTAAAAAGTTATATTGATTCTAATATTATTAAAAATATATTATATAAATTGAATGCAAATATTGGAGATGTTATATTTTTTATAGTAAATAGTACAAATTTAGCCTTTAAAGCTACTTGTGCTTTACGAGATAAAATAGGTATTGATTTAAAAATTATAAATACTAATATTTGGTCATTATTATGGGTAATAGATTTTCCTATGTTTAAATTTGATAAAGTTAATAAATTAACATCAGTACATCATCCATTTACATCTCCTAAAAATATATTTAATTATAAAAAAATTGCAGATGATCCAATATCATTACTATCTGAATCTTATGATTTGATAATTAATGGATATGAAATTGGTAGTGGATCTGTAAGAATCCATGATTTAAATATACAACGTTCTGTATTTAATGTATTAGGAATAAATAAAGCATTACAAAATGAAAAATTTGGATTTTTACTTAATTCACTAAAATATGGTGCACCTCCACACGCTGGTATTGCCTTAGGTCTTGATCGATTATTAATGTTATTAACTAATTCAAATAATATTCGTGATGTTATTGCTTTCCCTAAAACTAATAAAGCATTTGATATTATGCTTAATACTCCAAGTGATTTGTTAAATTAATTTAAATTATTTAATGTTTATTATTATGTATTATAGGAATATATTATCGGAGATAAAATGTCTGGGCATAGTAAATGGTCTAATACTAAACATAGAAAAGCCTCACAAGATATTAAAAAAGGTAAAATATTTACTAAAATTACTCGTGAAATTTTCACTTTAGTAAAAGTACAAGGTAGTAATATTAGTTCAAACTATCGTTTAAAAACTGCTATTGGAAAAGCTTTATCTAATAATATTCCTAAAAATACATTGAATAGAATAATTAATAAAGCTAAAATATGTAGAGATAATTTACATCCAATATCTTATTCTGGATACAGTTCTGGTGGCGCAGCAGTAATAGTGGAATGTTTAAGTAATAACAAAAATAAAACTACTGCAGAAGTGCGTAGTGCATTTGTTAAAACTGGAGGAAATTTAAGAGTTTATAAATCATTATCTTATCTATTTTCTAAAAAGTTTGTTTTATCGATTAAAAATATTAAAAATGAGGATGTATTAATAGATGCAATGCTTAAATCAAATGTAGATGATTGGTATTCACATAACAATGGAAATGTTGATATATATGTATCTATAGATAAAATTGATGATGTTAAAAAAATATTTTTAGATTTTAATATCATTATATATAAAGAATCTATTAATATGATACCATCATCTTATATACAATTAAATGATGATAATATATGTAAATTATTAAAACTTATTGAAATTTTATCAAAATGCAATGATGTAAATTATATATATCATAATTGTAAAATTATAAAAAATTTTAGTAAAACAAATTAAATATGACAATTATTTTAGGTGTAGATCCTGGTTTTAAAATTACAGGATATGGTATAATTAAATATAAAAATAGTAAATTTTACTATATAGATAGCGGATGTATATGTATAAAAAATAATGATTTTTATTTTAGATTAAAAAATATATATATTAGTATATATAATTTAATGTTAAAATTTAATCCAGATTGTTTTGTAATAGAAAAGATATTTGTATCATTAAAAAATTTTGATTCAGTATTAAAACTTGGTCAAGCTAGAGGAGTAGCTTTAATAGCAGGATTGAATTTTGATATACCTATTTTTGAATATTCATCTTTACAGATTAAAAAATCTGTTACAGGATTTAGATTTGCCAAAAAATTACATGTACAACACATAGTTAAAATTTTATTAAATATAAATACAATTTCATCTATAGATGCTTCTGATGCTTTGGCTATAGCAATTACACACTGTAATTATAATATTTTGCGTTAATTAGTTTATATGAAAATTAAAAAATGTTATTATTTTATTAAAATTTTGTTTTGTGTTTTTTAATTAGTTTTTTATTTTTATTTTTACAAAAATGTTAATTGAATTTTGTTATAAAATAAATAAATTTACAAAACTAAGACTATGCTAGTAACATTTCAATACGTATTGAATTCTTGCTACGAATGCTTCCTTCCGGATCTGATCGAGTTCACAAGTAATTTAATACTACGATAGATACTAGCATAATCGTAAATTATATATTAAAATTAAATTTTATGTAATAAATTTATAATTATAATGAAATTACATTATAATATATAAAAAATATAAGTCAAATTAAATTTATAATTTTATTTATTACTAAAATAAACCTTTTTAAAAAATTTATTATAATCAAACTGATTAAACTTTATTAAATGAAAAAAAATATTTATTGTAAATTTTTAAAAAAAATATCTGAAAAACAAGATTTTCAATCTTATCCTGGTAATCTTGGAAGATTTATTTATGAAAATATATCTAAAAAAGCTTGGATAAAATGGCAAAATAAACAAACTATTATGATTAATGAAAATAAACTTAATATGTTAAATATAGCGCATCGTAAGATATTAGAAAACAAAATGATAAATTTTTTATTTAAATCAAAAAATTAAATTTTTTTAAATTTATGTAATATAAAAATTATATATATTAGCAGTATATGCTATTATATTAAGTAAATTAACATTACGTAATTTTTAAAATAAAATTATATATAATATAAAATATTATATATAATTTTGTATTTTTAATGTAAAATTTTTTACATTAATATTTAAAATTAAATATTAAAAAATTTACTATTAGATAATATTTTTAAAGTTGATATATATTATTTTTATATAAAAAATAATTTTAATATAATATTTATTATTTTTTATTTAGCTATAAAATATATTATTAGTTAATAAAAAAAATTTAAAAATTTTATTTTAAAGATAATTAAATACATTACAACAATATAACTTATGATAGGCAAACGTAATATTATTTTAATTGGTCCTATGGGATCAGGGAAAAGTACAGTAGGTCGTCAATTATCAAAATATTTTAATATGGAATTTTTTGATTCTGATCAAGAAATTCAAAATCGTACTGGCGCTGATATCAGTTGGATATTTGATACAGAAGGCGAAAAAGGATTTCGTAAAAGAGAAAAAAAAATAATTAATGAACTTACTGAAAGTAATAACAAGATTATATCAACTGGTGGAGGATCAATAAAATCTAAAGAAATACGGAATCGTTTAATATCTAGAGGAATAGTTATCTATTTACAAACAACGGTTGAAAACCAATTTAATCGCACAAAAAGAGATAAAAGCAGGCCTTTGTTAAATATTGATGATCGTAAAAAAATTTTAGAATTTTTATCTCATGAAAGAAATCATCTTTATGAAGAAATAGCTGATATTATAGTATGTACTGATAATCACAATATTAAATCTGTTACTAGAAAAATTATTAATATTTTATTAAAAATATAATTTTTATAAAAATTAAATATATTTAAATAAATAATGAAAATAATTAATATAAATTTAAAAAAATGTAAGTATAAAATTAATATTACTGATTGTTTAAGTAATAAATTATTACTTTCAAATTTAAAAAATTTTAATAAATTTATGATAGTTACTGATACAAATGTATCTAAATTACATTTAGATAGTTTATTAAATAAATTAAAATTTTTAAAAATAAAAGCAGATTATTTAATTTTACCTAATGGAGAAAAATATAAATCATTAAAAACATTAAATTTAATATTTGATGAATTATTAAAAAAATTTCATAATAGAAAAACTACGCTAATATCATTAGGTGGTGGTGTAATTTGTGATTTAGTTGGATTCGCAGCTTCTAGTTATTTAAGAGGAGTTAATTTAATTCATATACCTACTACTTTACTAGCTCAAATAGATGCATCAATAGGTGGTAAAACTGGAGTAAATCATATTTTAGGCAAAAACATGATTGGTTCTTTTTATCATCCATCTTCTATATTAATTAATGTAAAATATTTATATACTTTACCTAAAAGAGAATTCTTTTCTGGTTTAGCAGAAATTATTAAATATAGTATTGTATTAGATAAAAATTTATTTACATGGTTAGAATTAAATATTAATAATTTGATATCATTAAAAAATGAATATTTATTAAATTGCATATATCGCTGTTGTGAAATTAAATCTAAAATAGTTATATTAGATGAAAATGAAATAAATAATGTAAGAACTGTATTAAACTTTGGTCATACATATGGACACGCTATTGAATCGTATATGAAATACTCAAAATGGACACATGGTGAATGTGTATCAGTAGGAATAGTTATGGCAATGTATTCTGCAAACTTAATTAATAATTTTTCTATATTAAATATTAAAAAAGTAAAGAATTTATTGATTCGCGCTGGATTACCAACTTATCCACCTCAAAATATGTCTATTAAATCATATTTGAAATATATGTATAGAGATAAAAAAAATACTTCGAATAAAATTAAATTAATATTACCCAAATCAATTGGATCTTATGAAATTAAAGATATTGAAGAGGATATTATTGTACAAACTATAAACAATAGTAAATATTTGTAAATAAAATAAATAATTAATATTTAAATTTTATTATATTTATAATAAATATATATAAATATTTTGTTATTATTAATAATATTGTTTACGTCAATAAAATATAAAAGTAAACTTATTTAAGTTAAAATTTTTCATTTAATATTTTAATCTTAGTAAGATATTAATAGTTTTTATTTAACAAAATTTGCATATATTTTAATTTTTAACTAACATGGGATTGTTTTTTGGATAAATATTTAATTTCTCCGTCTATATTAGCCGCCAATTTTGCTTGTTTAGGTTCTGAAATAAATAAAGTAATGATTGCATCTGATATTATCCATTTTGATGCGATGGATAATCATTATGTTCCAAATTTAACAATTGGTCCAATTGTTTTAAAATCATTAAGAAAATATGGTATTAGATATCCTATTGATGTTCATTTAATGGCCAAACCAATAGAAAAATTAATTGTATCTTTTATAGAATCAGGGGCTGATTGTATTATTATCCATCCAGAATCAACTAATAATTTATATAAATCATTAAAATTAATAAAAAGAAATGGATGTCAAGCAGGTTTAGCTTTAAATCCTAATACGTCTATTAAATATATAAAAGAAGTTATAGATATAATTGATGTTATTTTGATTATGTCTGTTAATCCAGGATTTAGTGGACAAAAATTTATATCATCAACATTATTTAAATTAAATAAAATACGTTTATTTATTAATAAAAATAAATTAAATATAAGATTAGCAGTAGATGGAGGCATAAATATAAATAATATTTGTTCTGTTGCTAATGCAGGAGCTGATGTTTTTGTAATAGGTTCTGCAATTTTTAGAAAAAAAAATTATTTAAATACTATAAATAGTATGAAAAAATTACTTTTAAAAATGTAAAGTTTATATTATTTATACTAATTTTTACATTGAATGGAGTTATTAAGTGATAAAAAAGCCTATTATTTTTAGTGGTATGCAACCATCTGGGTGTTTTACAATAGGGAATTATATTGGAGCACTATATCAATGGATTAAATTACAAAACAGTTATGATTGTATTTATTCAATAACAGATTTGCATTCTATTACTACACATCAATGTCCAAATAAATTAAAAAAAAATACTTTAGATATGATGGGACTATATTTATCTTCTGGTTTAAATCCAAATATATGCACAATTTTTGTTCAATCACATGTTCCTGAACATAGTCAGTTAAATTGGATACTTAGTTGTTACACACATATGGGTGAATTAACTAGAATGCACCAATTTAAAAAAAAATCCATTCAATATAATAAAAATATTAATAATGGATTATTAAATTATCCTATACTAATGGCATCTGATATTTTATTATATCAAACTAATAAAGTACCAGTAGGTAAAGATCAAAAACAACATGTAGAATTAATTAGAAATTTATCTCAAAGATTTAATAAAATATATGGTAATGTATTTTCAGTTCCTGAAATATTAACCATGAATTATGGAGGTAAAATTAAATCATTATTATCTCCTAATAAAAAAATGTCAAAATCAGATACAAATAGTAATAATGTTATTTATATATTAGATAAACCTAATGTAATATATAAAAAAATCAAAAGAGCATTAACTGACTCTGATAATCCACCTGTTATACGCTATGATCCAATAAATAAGCCAAGTATTTCTAATTTACTAGATATTTTAACTATATTATCTGGAATTTCAATATCTAATTTAGAAAATATGTTTTTTGGTAAAATGTATATACACTTGAAAGATGCAGTATATGAGGCGATAATACATCTATTATTACCATTACATGATAATTACTTTAATATAAGATCTGATGAAAAATATTTAATTAAAATTTTAAAAGAAGGATCAAATAAAGCGCAAGAAAGGGCTAAATTAACTTTATCCAAAGTTCATGAAGTTATAGGGATATAATTTTTAGTATTAAAACTAATATTCATCTATTTGAAATTAAAAAATTTTATCTTTTTTTTAAAAAAAAGATATTCATCACATTAAATATTTATTAATTCAAGTATTATTAATTTTATTTATCTTTTGCTTTTTAAAATATATAATATATGCAAGCACTCAATCTAAATTATCTAAAGTAGATAATTTTTAGTTAATAGTATGTTTTGTTTTTAATTTAAGAGTTTGATCATGGCTCAGATTGAACGCTAGCGACAAGCTTAACACATGCAAGTCGAGCGGCATCGAGAAAAATGCAAATTTTTCTGTCGGCAAGCGGCGAACGGGTGAGTAATATCTGGGAATCTGCCTAATGGAGGGGGACAACTATTGGAAACGATAGCTAATACCGCATAATGTCAATGACCAAAGTAGGGGACTTTATAGCCTTATGCCATTAGATGAGCTCAGACGAGATTAGCTAGTAGGTGAGGTAATGGCTCACCTAGGCAACGATCTCTAGCTGATCTGAGAGGATGATCAGCCACACTGGAACTGAGACACGGTCCAGACTCCTACGGGAGGCAGCAGTGGGGAATATTGCACAATGGGGGAAACCCTGATGCAGCTATGTCGCGTGTGTGAAGAAGGCCTTAGGGTTGTAAAACACTTTCAGCGAAGAAGAAACATATAAAAGTTAATACCTTTTATAACTGACGTTATTCGCAAAAGAAGCACCGGCAAACTCCGTGCCAGCAGCCGCGGTAATACGGAGGGTGCTAGCGTTAATCGGAATTACTGGGCGTAAAGCGTACGTAGGCGGTTTATTAAGTCAGATGTGAAATCCCTAGGCTTAACCTTGGAACTGCATTTGAAACTAATAAACTAGAGTTTCATAGAGGGGGGAAGAATTCCAGGTGTAACGGTGAAATGTGCAGATATCTGGAGGAATACCAGTGGCGAAAGCGTCCCCCTGGGTGTAAACTGACGTTCAGGTACGAAAGCGTGGGGAGCAAACAGGATTAGATACCCTGGTAGTCCATGCTGTAAACGATGTCGATTCGAAGGTTGTAGTCTTAGACTTTGGCTTTCTAAGTTAACACGTTAAATCGACCGCCTGGGGAGTACGACCGCAAGGTTAAAACTCAAATGAATTGACGGGGGCCCGCACAAGCGGTGGAGCATGTGGTTTAATTCGATGCAACGCGAAGAACCTTACCTACTCTTGACATCCAGAGAACTTAACAGAGATGTTTCGGTGCCTTCGGGAACTCTGAGACAGGTGCTGCATGGCTGTCGTCAGCTCGTGTTGTGAAATGTTGGGTTAAGTCCCGCAACGAGCGTAACCCTTGTCCTTTGTTGCCATCGAATAAAGTCGGGAACTCAAAGGAAACTGCCAATGAAACATTGGAGGAAGGTGGGGATAACGTCAAGTCATCATGGCCCTTACGAGTAGGGCTACACACGTGCTACAATGGCGTACACAAAAAGAAGCAAACTCGCAAGAGTAAGCAAACCTCTAAAATACGTCTTAGTTCGGATTGAAGTCTGCAACTCGACTTTATGAAGTAGGAATCGCTAGTAATCGTGAATCAGAATGTCGCGGTGAATACGTTCTCGGGCCTTGTACACACCGCCCGTCACACCATGGAAGTGGGTTGCAAAAGAAGCAAGTAGCTTAACCTTAATTGGAGGGCGCTTACCACTTTGTGATTCATGACTGGGGTGAAGTCGTAACAAGGTAACTGTAGGGGAACCTGTGGTTGGATCACCTCCTTTTAATAAAGATAATTAGATTGTAGTGTTTA